>CAZERD010000004.1:0-54707 GCA_964515405.1 uncultured Desulfurellales bacterium | reverse complement strand
AAATACATGAGGCTTCGTCCAGCGATCTGCCTGTGGATGATGATTATCTTGAGTTTATAGAGGAATTGCTCATAGAATCTGATTTTGGAGTGGCTTCTGCTCGCATGGTAGTAGAGGCTATTGAACAGGGAGTGGAGGACGGTAGTATTAAGACGAGGAGGGATGCTGGAATAAAGATAAGAGAAGTTATCCTTTCTATTCTCAGAAAAGTGGAGAAGCCCCTTGAGATAAGGAAGTCACCCTTTGTGATGTTGGTTGTTGGCGTAAATGGTTCTGGTAAGACTACTACCATAGGTAAGATTGCGAGTAAGTACACGGATAGGGGTAAGAAGGTTATGGTGGTTGCTGGGGATACGTTTAGGGCTGCTGCCATAGAGCAACTGGAGGAGTGGGCCAAGAGAGCAGGTGCTTCCATAGTTAAACAGCAAGAGAATGCTGACCCTGCTGCTGTAGTTTTTGATGGTATAAAAAGTGCGCTTTCTCGTAGGATGGATGTGGTTATAATAGACACGGCTGGCAGATTACATACTCAGAGCGGTCTGATGAGGGAGATGGTAAAGATAAAGAGATCCATAAATAAAGCTTATGGCATGGATCCGGATGAGGTATTGCTTGTTTTGGATGCTACAATAGGACAGAATAGTATAAATCAAGCGAGGATGTTCAATAAGGAGATAGGTATAACGGGGATAGCTCTAACAAAGATGGATGGTACGGCGAAGGGGGGCATAATTGTAGCGATAAGCAAAGAGTTTGGTATCCCTATAAGATATATAGGTATAGGGGAGGATGTTGACGATTTGAAGGCTTTCAATGCAAGGGATTTTGTAGAAGCAGTGTTTGTGGCTTGAGTGTATGAGCAGACTGGCGAGGGTTGTTGGGATACTGTTTATTATACTGGCATTACTGCTGATAGGTGTGTCCGTTAAAAGCATGTACAGCAGGATGCAGACCATAGAGAGGTTGAAAGCTGAATCTAAGAAGCTGAGCATGGAACTGAAGCAAAAACGAGAGCTCTTGAGGGAGTTGCAGAAAAAGGTGAGTGCATATAAGATGGACCCCCGTTTGTTGAAGGATGAGGCTACGAAAAGGTTTCTCATGATAAGGCAGGGGGAAACGCTCATTCTCTTTAAAAAAGGTGACTGATGTATAAATTTGCTTTCTCTCCCGAAGTTGCACTTTCCCCTAGTTGTGATGATATACGTGTGGCTGTGGTTAGTTATCTTCTTGGGAGACATCTTGATGGTGCTCTAATGCTAAGGTTGAGTGGTGCGTTATCCCTTGAGGTGATAGAGGATGAGTTCTTGGAAACCCTGAGGTGGTTAGGTATTGAGTTTGACAGTATTGTGAGGGAAGTAGAAAGGCTGTATTATTATAGAGAGGTGGCAATATCCCTTGTTGGCATTGGGAAAGCTTATAGATGTTTTTGCGTAGATGAAGGTTTTAAGGTGTTGCCCCGGTGTGCTTCCGGGTGCGGTTTGCTTCCTTCGTATGAGTCTGAGCGTAGGGCTGAAGGGGGAGAACCGTTTGCCATTAGGCTAAGGGTTGGTGAGGGTAGTGTGATGCTTAGAGATGTATTGCTTGGTGATGTGGTGGTTAATAATGATACTGTGGGGGACTTTATTATTCTTTATCCTGATGGTAGCCCGTCGTTTGGATTTGCTTCGTCTGTAGACGATATGGAGTTCGCTGTGACTCATGTTGTCAGGGAATCATCTCAAGTAGAATGGGCTATGGAAGAGTACCTTGTGGCTTGTGCCCTGGACAGGGTTCCGCCTGTGTTTTGTCATTTACCACCGGTAGAGTACAAGAAGGGTGAAGCGTTTGTTGATTCTGTTTTGTCAGGTAATATAGTTCCAGAAGCTCTGTTTGATTACGTGGCGAGGCAGGTATTTTCTTTGGAGATCGGGAAAGCCTTGAGCAAGGAGACACTCATTAAGTATGCTTCGTTTGAGGGTATAAAGGTAAAAGGCGGAATGTTTGATATGTATGAATTGGAGAGGTTGAATAGGGAGCATTTAAAGGTGATGAGTGAGAGTAGGTTTTTGGAGCTTGTTGAATCTCATTGTGGTTGCTCCCTGACCCAAAGGGAGAAGACTGTGATATACGAACAGAGGGAGACGTTGTCCGGGATGGATGATGCTTGCAAGAGGATAAGGCGTATGAGGGACTCTTTGGAGGGTATATGAGGGTGGTGCTTTTGAGGTATACTGAGGAACCAGACAGGATGGTTACCATGGCTGCCCGGGTCTGTTACAGTACTTCTATTCCTCAAGATGTTACGGAGGAGATGGCAAAGAAATTGCTCCCTAGGATTATACGCTCTGGACATCTGTCTGTTTTGGAGCATGTGAGTTTCACGTTTGGTGTGTACGGTGTCAGTCGTGTTTTGACGCATCAACTTGTGAGACACCGGATAGCAAGCTATTCTCAGCAGTCACACAGGTATACGAGAATATCTGAGGAGCATTTTGTGGTGCCTCCTGATGTGGAGGAAAAACCTGAAGCCCTTGCTTTGTTTAGAAATGCTGTCGAGAAGGCTGTGGATGCGTACAATAGGTTGTTGGATATGGGGGTAAGCCGTGAAGATGCTAGGTTTGTAATCCCTCAGGCGGTTCCCTCTAATATAGTGGTTACCATGAATGCACGGGAATTACTTCATTTTTTCGCACTGAGGACGTGTATGAAGGCTCAATGGGAAATAAGGGAGCTTGCTATTGAGATGCTTAAATTGTGCAAGGGGAAAGCACCCCTTATTTTTGATGGGGCGGGTCCTTTTTGTGTGAGGGGTAAGTGTCCCGAGGATAAGCCCTGTGAAGATATTTCATCTATAAGGGAGTTCTTCCGGAAATTATGAGGGGTGCATTATTCGTTGTTGCTACACCTATAGGGAATATGAAAGATATAACCTACAGAGCTGTGGAGGTATTGAAAGGTGTTGATATTATAATTGCCGAGAGGCCTAGGTATTCCCTGAGACTTTTGAAGACACTGGGTGTGAGTACCAAGGTGTTGCCCTATAATGAAGGGAATGAAATAAAGATGTCTCAAAGGGTGTTTGAATATGCCCTTGAGGGTAGGAATATAGCCTTGATTACGGATGCTGGAACGCCTGGGATTCAGGATCCGGGGTATAGAGTGGTGGAGTTGTTCAGGAGAGAGGGGCTGTCTGTTATTCCCATACCGGGTCCGTGTGCTCTTGTTGCAGCTCTTTCGGCTTCAGGATTGCCAACGGATAGGTTTGTGTTTCTTGGTTTTCCTCCGCGTGGTTCACAGAGGAGGAGGAAATTTCTTCTTGAGCATGATCTTGATGCCACGATCATTCTTTATGAGTCTCCTGTAAGAGTTGTTGCGACGTTGGAGGATGTCTTATCTTCACTAGGTGAACGAAAGACGGTTGTTGCTCGTGAGATAACGAAGGTATATGAGGAGTTCATATCTGGTAGTACCTCCGAAGTAATGGCCGTGCTTAGAGAGAGGGGGAAACTCAAAGGGGAATACGTAGTACTCATCGGGAAAAAGAATGTTTAAGCACGTAAAGACCATAGCTTTTTACACCATTGTTTCCAGGATTTTTGGTTATCTTAGAGATCTATGTATAGCCTATTTTTTTGGTGCAAGCGTTTATACGGATATGTTCTTTATAGCCTTTAAGATACCAAATACGTTCAGAAGGATAATAGGAGAAGGAGCTCTGAACTCTGCTGTAGTGCCTATTCTGTCGAGGTTTAGAAGGGAATATAAGCCCTTGATTATGGGTAATCTCTTGGTCTATTTTGCCATTGCATTACTGGGTCTTACAGTTTTTGGTGTTATCTTCTCGAAAGTTATGATTGTTATGTTTGCCCCAGGGTATTTGAATTCTGTTCACGTTGGTTTACTCAATCATATGATAAAGATATTGTTTCCATACATTTTTTTTATAGGACTTTCCATATTGCTTATGGGTTTTATGAATACCTACGGGAGATTTGCTGTACCAGCCTTTACACCTGTGCTTTTTAATCTGAGCATAATAGCCAGCGTTTTCCTACTGTTTCACAGGTTTGTGCATCCTGTACTCGCGTTGTGCATAGGAGCTGTAGTTGGTGGCTTTCTTCAGTTGTTGGCATCCTTTGTTGGTCTCAAGGTATATGGAATTTCCCTGAAGTTCACAGTGAGGCTTATGGAATCAACGAAAGAAGTATTCAGACTTATTTTTGTTACCGTTCTGGGGGGTGGTATATTCCAGTTGTCTACTATGATAGACGCATTTCTTGCGAGCTTTATGAAAGCAGGGAGTTTTTCGTATCTGTTCTATGCGGATAGGCTGTTTCAGTTGCCGTTTGCCATTTTTTCCATAGCTATTGCCCAAGCTGCGCTGCCGGAAATGTCGAGACTTGGAGTAAAGGATATGATGGATAAAACAAGGGTTGTAACACAACTGGTGTTTATATTTTCTGTTTCTGCATTCTTGTTCTTTTTATTTTTTGGTAGGGAAACGATAGCTATTGTGTTTGGCCATGGGAGATTCACGTCCGAAGATGTAAGAAATACCTATGCTGCTCTTGTTATATTTATGTGTGGTTTCCTTTTCTTTTCGCTGGTTAAAGTGTTAGGAAACGTGTTTTATTCCATGAAGGACGCAAAGACACCTACCAAGGCTTCAGTTATCGCTTCCGTGGTTAATATAGTATGTTCCGTGCTCTTGGGTTTGACGCTTGGCTTTAGGGGGCTTGCAGCCTCTGTTGCTATCTCCGGCTTTATTAATGCTTTTGTCCTATTTGTTTATGTGAACAGGAGGGTCGGCAGGTTGAGATTCAGGTGGATGGTACCGAAGAGGGCTGGGACAGCAGGTTTTGTATTGGCTGTTTTTTCCATACTACTTTCCAAGATTTGCGGTAATTTGTGGCTCAGAGTTGGAGTGGCTGTTCTGTTCTACGGTGCTGTGACGGGTTTTTTGTTATTTAGACATTATCTGCAGTACGGAGGGGAAAGTGAATACAGATGAGAGAATCAAAGCATTCAAAAACGCACCTTATTACAGATTTCTGGGGATTGAACTTGTGTCCATGGCCGATGGATGTTCTGAGGTTAGATTACCGTTTAAGGAGGAGTTTCTTCATGAATATGGATTGATTCAGGGCGGAGTGATTGGTAGTCTTGCGGATGCGGCATGTGCAGCTGCTTTGCTGAGTGTGGCTGGTGAGGAGGAGAGTATAGTGGGCATTGCTATGACGCTGAACTTTATCAGGGCTGTGAAAGACGAGCTTGTAGCGCGCGCTAGGGTTGTACATAAGGGGAAAAAGGTTGGTGTTGTTGACTGTAGTGTGTTCTCAAAGGGTGAAGTGCTTGTTGCCACCATGACTAATACATTTGTTGTGCTGGGTGTGGGGAAATGAATAAAGTGTATTTTCTAGGCTTTGTGGGACATTCTGGTAGTGGTAAAACCACCTTAATAGAGAGACTTATATACAGGTTTACGGGGGAGGGTTTGGTGGTAGGGGCGATAAAACATGATGCTCATAGGTTTGAGATAGATTATCCTGGGAAGGATTCATATAGGATGAAGCATGCTGGTGCGAAGAGAGTCGTTATATCTTCTTCCGATAGACTTGCTATGGTTGAGGATAAGGAGAACGAGGCTCCACTGGAGGAGCTGATGGATATGTTCTTGGACTGCGATTTGGTGTTTATAGAGGGTTACAGGCTGGGGAACGTGCCGAAGATTGAGGTCCACAGGAGGAATGTATCTGAAGATTATCTGATTGAGTCTGGGGTGAGCAATATTGTTCTTGTAGTTACGGATGAGCCTGGGAGATATTTTAAAGTGCCAACAAGATTTATTGATGATGTTGATGGTATCTTTCAATTTGTAAAGCATCACTGGCATGCTTACAGGATAGGGAATGAACATACTTCAGATTGAACCGGCTACCAGTTTTTCGGGTGGTGTCAATCAGATGATATTGAATTCTGTTGGCTTGAGGGATAGAGGGCATAAGATATTTATCGCCTGCGTTAAGGGGACCCCGGTGGAGAAGGCCGTTAGGGAAAAGGGCTTCTATGTGTTGGGCATAGATGATGAAAAGGTTGTAAAGTCTGCCAAGACTGTGAGAGAGTTTCTGAGATTGATAAACGTGGACGTAGTGCATACCCACCACTCCAGAGGACATACAGTTGGTGTTATGTCGTGCGTTGGCAGAAAGAGGGAAGTATTGGTAGTTCAGAGGAGTGTTATATTTCCACCCCATAACCCGATCAAGTTTTGGAACCCGAGAATAGATGCTTTTGTTGCAAATTCTGAAGCTGTAAGATCGGTTCTCATTAGGCATTTTGTCAAGCCATCAAAGGTGCATGTGGTATATAGTGCCTCTGAGGCTGTTGTATGTGGTAGAGAGGAAGCGAGAAATAAGCTTGGCATTTCAGGGGATAGGTTTGTCTTTGGTGTAGTGGGGAATTATTCCAGATATAAGGGTCATGATCTTGTGTATGGAGCATTTAAGCGTTTGGGAGACAGGGATGTTATGCTTGTGCTTGTGGGGAGAGGTGTTGAGAAATTTAAGTCTGCGGCTTTTAGAGATGGTATAGCCGGCAGGGTTCTGTGTATGGGGTTTAGGGATGATGCCCGGGAGCTTATTTGTGGTTTTGATTGTCTTGTTGTACCTTCTTTGAAGGAGAGTTTCCCCAACGTTGCCATAGAGGCTTTTTTTGCCAGGGTGCCCGTTGTAGGGACCGCTGTTGGTGGTATACCTGAGCTCTTGGACAAGGGAAGAGGGTTGGTTTGTAAACCCACGGTTAGGGATATAGGAAGGGCTATGTATAGTGTGCTTAACTCAGGTGACTTGTCACGTGTTGTTGATAGTGCATTTGATTTTGCCGAGAGAGAGTTGACGGTTACAGTGAAGAGTCTCAAGTTGGAACACCTGTATACGGAGCTCATCAGGAGAAGAAGAAGTGTGTCGGCTTTATAAAATACTCAAGGCTCTTCCGGAATGGTTTCTCAGGCTTATCTTTAGATTTGTTTTTTTTATAGTATATTTGTTTGTACCCTCACGGAGGTTGATAGCAGAGGACAATGTGAGGCGTGCGTTGGGTGGAAATTGTAAGACATTGGTATTTAAAACATATATGTATTTTGCTGATATGGTAGCCTTTAATGTAAAATACTTAGGGGATAAGAACTACATTGAAAACAACGTGGAGATAGTGGGATTGGATATGTTTAGAAAAGCTATGTCCATGGGGAGGGGTGTTATATTTACAACGGCTCATTTTGGTAACTGGGAGATGCTAGTTTGTGGTTTCGCTGTGCTTGTTGAGCCTGTTCATATCATGGTGAGGCCTCTGGATAACGAGGGGCTGGATAGGCTTGTGGAGAGCGTTCGTTCTTCTTGCGGCAATGTCATTGAGTCGTCCAGAGAGAGTGTATTCCACTTTATTAGGATATTGAAAGAGGGAAAACCACTGGGTGTGCTTGTGGATCAGGCGGCTGGTGAAGATTCTATAAGAATAGAGTTTTTCGGAAGGAAAGCAAGGGTGAATCCCAGCATAGCTATAATCTCAAGGAGACTTGGAGTTCCAATCCTGCCTGCCTACTTGAAAGAGGAGGGTTCTAAGTGTAAACTTGTCATAGAGAATATGATTGTTTGTAATAAGACAGATGATTACACTCGGGATATAGAGGAGACTATGAAAAGTGTTTATTCCAGGTTTGAGGTTTGGATAAGAAAGGAACCGTACAAGTACCTATGGATGCATAATAGATGGAAGTAAGAGCAGTTTTCATTGACAGGGACGGGACAATTATAGAGGATGTTAACTACTTGAGGAGGATAGGGGATATTCGCCTTCTTCCAGGTGTGCCCGAGGCGTTGGGTTTGCTCCATGACTGTGGGTTTGAGTTGTTTGTTGTTACAAATCAATCTGGAGTGGGGAGAGGCTACTTCTCAGAAGATTTTGTCAAAAAGACGCATATAGTTTTGAACGCCATGCTTGGTGGTGCTGTGAGGGAGTTTTTCTACTGTCCCCATAGACCGGAGGATGGGTGTAATTGTCGTAAGCCCAAACCGGGCATGATAGATATAGCTGTTGGTAAGTACTGTATTAACAGGGAATCCTCGTACATTATAGGTGATAAATGGTCTGATGCTGAGCTGGGGATTAATAGTGGTATTAGACCCCTTCTTGTAGGTAGGGGTGAATGGAATAGGAGGGTCAGGGTATTTGGTTCTCTTTTGGAGGCCGCGGAATGGATATGCCGGCAGGTTTCTATGGTATAGCCGATGAGAGCTTCGGCTGCGTTGAGGCTGCACATAAGCTTGTAGAGTTTGGGGCCAAAGTAATTCAATATAGGAGGAAAACGGGTAGTGATAGGGAGAGATACGAGGAGGCTAGGCTTATAAGGAGGATAGTGAGTGATAGAGCTGTGTATATAGTAAACGATAGGCTTGATATAGCTCTCGCTGTCGGGGCTGATGGGGTCCATGTTGGGCATGATGATTTGCCCCCCCATGTCATAAGGGGTATGGTCCCGGAAGGGTTTGTTATAGGGTGTACAGTGCATTCGGTTGGGGAACTTGATGGGCTGTGCGGATGTGATTACATTGCTGTAGGGCCACTTTTTGAAACAAACACCAAGGTAGATGCCTTGCCTCCAAGAACTATTGATGAGGTTGCTGAAGTGGTTAAAAGATCCACTGTTCCGGTTTATCTTATAGGTGGTATTAGCATTGATAATATATCAGCCATAAAAGGATTGGGGGCCAGGGGGTTTGTTAGTGTCTCGGATGTACTTAGGCATGATATTAACCATTTTAGGAAAATGGTGAGGATATGGGGAGATTGATTGATAGATTTGGTAGGGAGATAAATTATCTGAGGATTTCCATCACCGATAGGTGTAACTTCAGGTGTATATATTGTATGCCTGAGGAGGGTGTTAAGTGGAAACCAATGGAAGAGGTTCTCAGATATGAAGAGATGGCTTTCTTTGCGGAGATTGCTTCCTCTCTTGGAATCAGTAGGGTTAAGCTTACAGGGGGAGAGCCATTGGTGAGAAAGGGCGTGTGCAACCTTATAGCCATGCTTAGTAGCATAGGGGGGATAAAGGATATATCGCTTACGACGAATGGTTCTTTACTGGAACAGTATGCTGATAGGCTTAAGGAAGCTGGACTCAGCAGAGTTACGGTCAGTCTTGATACGCTTGATCCAGATAGGTTTAGGATGATAACCAGGAGGGGACATCTTGTGGATGTACTTAGAGGATTTGATGCACTTGATAGAGTGGGATTTGAGAATACCAAGATTAATGTTGTTTTGATGAAGTCGGTAAATGATGCTGAGGTAGTTGATATAATTGATTTTGGTACTTCCCGTGGATATGACGTTAGGTTCATTGAGTTTATGCCTACTGGTTTGGGTGAGGACTGGAGGAAATATTACGTGCCATTTGAAGAAGTGAAGCGTATAGTGGAGAGTAGATTCAGGCTTGAGATATCTAGTCATAAAACAAATGGACCCTCTGTTTATTATAAAGTGGGTGAGGGGTATGTTGGTTTCATTACTCCTCTTTCCAAGTCGTTTTGCTCTTTTTGTAACAGAATAAGGTTGTCCAGTGATGGTAAGATTATCCCCTGCTTGGGTCATAGTCTGACTGTAGATGTGAAGGAGGCACTGAGGAAGGGTGACCGTGCGGAAGTAGAGCATCTGATAAAATATGCCGTTGAGCTGAAACCAAAGGCTCATTCCATGCTAAATGAGTCAATCCATGAGTGTATGAGTGAAATAGGGGGGTGATGTGGAGTTTACTCATTTCAATGAGCAGAAAAGGGCTCGTATGGTTGATGTGAGTCGTAAGAGCTTTACGGAGAGGATGGCTAGGGCTTATGGTGAAGTGAAGCTGTCGGATGAAGCTTATAGGGCTGTGAAGGATGGTAAGGTTGAGAAGGGGGATGTGCTTGCTGTGGCCCAAGTGGCAGGCATTATGGGTGCTAAAAATACACCGCATATAGTTCCCATGTGTCACCCATTGATGATAGACAGTGTTGATATACGTTTTGAATTTGATGATGAGAGAAAAGTTATAAAAATAATCTCAGAGGTGAAGACACTCGCAAGAACAGGTGTTGAAATGGAGGCCATAGTGGCTGTCTCGGTTGCTGCTGTTACCATATATGATATGGCTAAAGCTATAGATAAAAGGATAGAAATAGGGAGTATATACCTTCTCCACAAGGAGGGTGGCAAGAGCGGTACATTTGATAGATGAGTAGTGTTGGGTTTTTAAGGGAGCTTGCTTCTAATAGGTGCGAGCTGTGCCCTAGAAAATGTGGAGCGGATAGGAGCAAGGAGGTGGGGTTCTGTGGATGCTCCAATGTGATAGATGTATCAAGTTATAATCTTCATTATGGTGAGGAACCGCCAGTCAGTGGGAGGAGTGGTAGTGGTACGGTTTTCTTTGCGGGGTGCAATATGAGGTGTGTATATTGTCAGAATTATCCCATAAGTCAGCTAAAGAGTGCTTTCCGAAGTTTGAGTGTTGACGAGCTTTCTAATATTATGATTGAACTACAGAATAGAGGTGCCCATAATATAAATCTTGTTACGCCCTCTCATTTTGTTCATTTGATATGTGAGGCTGTTAATGAAGCACGATCTAAAGGACTAAGCATACCGGTTGTGTACAATACCAGTTCCTATGATAGAGATGATGTTATAGAGGCTTTGAGTGAGTGTGTGGATGTATACCTTGCTGATCTTAAATATCTCAGTAGTGCTCTTTCCTTGAGGCTATCTGGGGTAAAGGATTATCCTGAGGTTGCTACGAGAGCCATTATGAGGATGTGGCAAACAAAAGGGCAACCTGTTATTGAAGAGGGGTTAATAAAGAGAGGCCTGATGGTTAGGCACTTGGTTATTCCGGGTCATGTTGATAATTCCATTGAGGTAGTAAGGTGGCTCCATGAGCATGTGCCGGACGCGTATGTATCACTGATGTCCCAGTATTTTCCTGCTCATAGAGCATTTGAGTATCCTGATATAAACCGTAGGTTAACTTTAGAGGAATGGGAAAGTATTCGAGAGCTCTTTTATGAGACCCGTCTTAATGGCTATATCCAAGAGTTTTCTCACAGTTAATCCCTTGAAATATATCAAAAATTCCATACAATAAACTAAGAACTTCGCTTCATAGGGGACTCCATGTTGAGAACGTTCAAGGTTCTTGCGATGATTGTATATGAGGACGGAAGGAAGGTGGTAACAACCAATGTTGTTAGGGCTATGAATAAAGAAGAAGCAAGGAGGAAGGTAGTTCTGAAGTATAGAAAGAGCCCTGGCTCTGTTGAGATTATAATAAATACTGAAAAGGATATAGTCCAGTTAATATGAGGGGTGTAAAGGTGGGTAAGACTGTGGGTTACATTCAGGCGGACTCAAAGACCGAGCAATTGTTACAAAAGGCTGTTATAGACAGGTTTGCCCGGGCCAATGGTCTGGGTGAGGTTGAGTATGTGATTGAGGATAGCAAAGATTACGTTAGCTGGAAAGACAGGTTGCTGGGTAAAAAGGTTCTTAATGAAATGAAGAAGGGTGATAGTTTGATAGTTGCTGATTCTATGCGTTTGGGTAATTCCTCTCCTGAGGTGGATGTTATTCTCATGTACTTTGCTGAGAAGGGTGTGAATGTTTATTATGCTAAGGTAGGCATGAAGATAGTGTAGGTTTTTTGTGGTTAAGAAATTAAATAAAATTTACTGCTCTGGGTTTGGTGACTAAAAAATACTTGACTTTTGTAAGGATATGTATATTCTAAATTAGAAGTCTAATATAATGGACATTTAGAAAGGGGGTGCAGGATGATTGTTTATCCCAGGAGTTTCAAATATGGTAACGCACGTGAGGCTCCAGACCTGAGGAAGCAGCAACAGAAGGTTTCTGAAGTTAAGGAGAGCCTTCGCGTATGGCAGAGCCTCACTTCGGAGTTGTGGGATCTATCAATTTCTAATTACTATTTTGATACGTGGATGTGGCAGTTTAAGAAGATCCCTGCTGTAATATCTAGGATAACTGAGATCATTGAAGAGATGAAAACGAATGAGGCTGCTGATGTCGTAGAGGCAGAACTCAGGAAGAACTTAGATTACCTGAAGAATGCTCGGGAGATGGTAAGCTTCGCAGAGGAGAAAGTGGAATCTGCACTGAGATTGCTTTGGGCCCGTAGAAAGGAGCTTGAGTAGTGAGTGGAGATTTCACCGTTTTGCCCGGCCTTATAGTAGGTGGAGGAAAGCTCATAAGCTATACAGAGATAAGGGAGAAAGTACAAAGTCTGGGCAAGGTTACTAACACCCCCAATGGCTTTAGAGTGATTCCGTTTTCGAGTAACGAAGAAGCATTGGATTTTGATGAGATGTATCCTGTTGTGTATTTCAACAGGGACTATACTATTGATGTTTATATAACAGGCATGAAGTATGAGAACGTGAAAGAGTTCTTGGGTAAGCTTGCGGATGTTCTGGGGGTGCCCATAAGGTGTGCGGATATGAACGGTAACATGGAAGAGGATGAGGATGAGCTGAAGAAATTAGAAAAATTTTATGAGAGTTTAGGAGGATATTATGGCAAGGGAAAGCAAGATAATGTCCCTTAAGGACGCTGTTGCTAAGTATGTCAAGCCTTATAGAGCGTGGACCGTCGGTGGTTTTGGTTATACGAGGACGAATGCCTCAACAGCCCGAGAAGCCATAAGGCAGAATATTAAGAACCTCTACGTACAGACTAACGCTGGTGCTACGCCGATTATGATGCTTGCCGGAGCCGGGCAACTTGCGTGGGTTGAGATGACTTATCTGGGGCTTGAGACCATCCAGCCTGTTTCTTATGAGATAAGGAAAGGGCTTGAGGAAGGAGAGGTTGAGGCTGTTATGGATCACTCCAACTACTCCTGGGCACTCAGAACGGCCGCTGGAAGATTCGGTATGCAGTTTATATCTGGTTTTACCGACATCGGGACAGATCTGATAGAATACGATACCTTTGGAAAGGCAGGTTTGAGAGGCAAAGATGAGAACGGCATGTGGATACATCCGGATATTCCACCTAAGAGGCATGCAATTATAGATGATCCTTTTGATGGTTGGGGTATAAGGCCTCATCAGTACGATCCCAATAATAAATGGTCACCGGGTGATGAACCTGACACGACCTGGAACAAGACGGCCGCTGAAGAGGACGGCATCTTCTATGAGGCTGTTAGGAAGAGGGCTGATAAATATACAGGGAACAAAGCGATAAAGGCTCTACTTATGCCTCCAGTTATTCCTTACGTAACAACTACACAGGTTCAGAGATGCGGTGAGCTGGGTACGGCGAGGATAGAGGGATTGCTTGTTCCGGATGTTGAGCAATCCTTGAGTGCTAAGTACCTTGTAATATGTGCTGAGAAGATAGTTCCTGAGGAAGAACTGAGGTACAGGCCGTCTCAAAACCAGATTCCATTTATACACGTGGATGCCATTGTTGAGGCGCCGTGGGCATGCTACCCCACAGGTTCAACTTATCTGTATGACTATGACTGGATGTGGTGGAAATTCTACATTCAGGCGAACCGTGCGGCTGCTACTCCAGATGGCAGAAAGGCACTGGCTGATTATTGGCATACGATAGTTGGAGAGGATGAGTGGGACTTCTTGCAGAATAAGGTGGGTACAGACCGCTTCAAGTTTGGAAACATAGATGTAAAGTATGAGTGCCCAAGCGGTAAGACTGGGTTTGCAAGGTTGTATGAGCTGGTGGCTGACACGAAGTATGGGTACAAGCCTGATCAGTACAGGCCTATATGATAACGGGCTTTAAAGCTTTTTTAGGGAGGTTACAATGGCTATTAAAATACCAGTAGAGATTCCAAGTGTGGAAGAGATAAATGCTCTGGTTAAGGATTTTAAATGTGGAATAAGCGATTCTGATTATGAGGCTTATTGTAAGGAGAACGATCTCCCCCCAGATGAGTTTACGACGATAGAACTCCTTGCCATAGCTGGTTCTACTATGATTTCTAAGGGTGCTTCAATGTTTGTGGGTACGGGGCTACCAGTACTTGTTATGAACGAGGCCCAACAAACCATCAATCCGGATGCTATAATAGTTATGGAAGCTGGCATGCTTGACCCTAAATTCGAGCATATCCCCATATCTGTTGCGGATATAAGGGGCACATATATGTCTTCTTCAGCTCTGTCCATGATGGATTCCTTTGGCACGTATGAGCAGAGGGGATATGTTACAGGTGGGGTTCTCGGTGGTGCTGAGTTTGATGAGTACGGCAACATAAACTCAACGGCCATTTGGAAACCGCCCAGGAGTTATTGGCCCTCCATAATCACGAAGGATAAGGGGCCCAATACGAGATTTACAGGTTCTGGTGGAGCGAATTCCATAGCTTCCCAGTCTGATTATGTTATAGTTATTATGGTGCAGGAAAGAAGGAGGTTCCCTTATCATGTTTGTTATTTGACTACCATAGCTGGAGCCAGGGGTCCTGAAGGCGAGACAAGATGGGATTATGGGCTCGTTAGGGGTGGTAAGGCTCTTATGGTGTCTGATATATGTGTTATGGAGAACTACCCTGACGAGGGTATATACGACATGAGGCTGAGAAGCGTGCACCCAGGGGTAGAGCTTAAGGATGTTATAGAGAATGTTAGTTGGGAGCTTAAGGATAAAAGTGGCAAAGTGCTTAAGCCCACGGATGATATTCCTACGACACCGACGCCTTCTATTGAGCAGCTTAAGGTGTTAAGGATGATAGTTGATCCTACAAGGATTTATCTGAAGAGGAAGACCCTCAGAGAGATCGAGTACGAGAAAGAGCATGGTAAACCTTGGAGAGTGAAGGTTAAGTAGTTGAGGGGGGTATCCCCCTCTTTTTTACAGGAGGCGCTAATGAGGTGTAAATTCTGTGGTAGGGAAATGAAGAAGATTGTTACTCCGTTTAAAAGGCCGGTCAAGGGTGAGTGGTTGGTTGTGAAAGATGTAGAGGTATATCACTGTCCTGGGTGTGGGGCGGTGTTCTTTCCGAATGAAACCATAAAACATGCAGGGAGAAGGGTTGGGGAAAGACTTCTTGAGGTTGCAAAAGAGAGGGGACAGATAAATGATGTTAAGGAATACAAGAGAAATCTTGTTGAACAGAAGAAAAAGGACCTGGAGGATGCTATACGGAGAGGTGAGATAAAGAAAAAGCCGAATGCTCCTTTGAAAGTGTTTACCTAGGGCTAGTAAAGCCATTTTTTTGCTTCTGTGAGTGATGGTATTGTTTCCCTTACCGTGTTTATATCAGATAGGTTGAGTTCGGTGGTTTCGGTAAATGGCTGGGAGATCTGAGGGGTTAGTCTTATGCCCCACGGGTTAAAGACGGATGAATCTCCACCAGATGAATCGGAGAGTGCTCCGTTTACCGCTACGACGAATACCTGATTTTCTATGGCTCTTGTTTTGATTAGATTATTCCAATGGTCTATCCTCTGCAGGGGCCAGAGTGCGCATATTAGGTGTACTTTGGCACCGTTTAGGGCTGCCCTCCTGAAGAATTCTGGGAATCTTAGCTCATAGCATACACTTACCCCAAACTTTATGCCATGTAGGTAAAAGGTATTCCTTTGATTCGTTTTGCCTCTCCTGAAGTGCTTGTTTTCCCCGGTCAACGGGAAAAGCATTGCTTTTGAGTATGTGAATATGACTTCTCCTTTGTCTATGACGTAAAATGTATTGTAGATCCCATCACTTTTACCATTTAGCATGCTACCGCATATGGTTATATGCATGGAAACTTTTTTGAGTGAGTCTATGGTCTTGGGTGTTGTTTCTGAAAGTTTTTTAAAATTTGGGTAGTCAAATCCCGTGGTAAAGACTTCAGGCAATACTATCATGTCACTTTTCTCGGATATAGCTTTTTCTATGCATACCATCGCCGAGTTGAGATTGTTTTCTACATTTCCCTTTTCTACCTTCATTTGGGCTATTGTTATTCTCATATCTCACCCCACATTAATATAATCAAATCTTCTTTTCCATTTGGCGCTGAGCGCTTCCATTAGACATCTGTTGAGTGGATATTTCATCTCCACCAGCTTTGATGTTTCCTTTTTTACCTCTTTGATGAGTTCTTGGTCCTTAAATATATCCACATACAACATGTCAGGGGCTCCATGCTGCCTTGTTCCGAGTATGTCTCCTCCTCCCCTTAGTTTGTAGTCCAGTTCGGCTATTTTAAATCCATCCGATGTTTTAAGAAGGGCTTTTATGCGTTCCATTGCCTTATCTGAGGCGTTTTTACCGGTTATGAATATGGCATATGAGGGCAATCTACCTCTTCCCACCCTGCCTCTCAACTGATGTAAGGTTGACAGTCCGAATCTCTCGGCGTTTTCTACGATTATTACTGTAGCCCTTGGTGAATCAACTCCTACTTCTATGACGGTTGTGCTTACGAGGCATTTGATTTTTCCCTCTCTAAAGAGAGAGAATATTCTTTCCTTTTCCTGGGATTTGAGTTTTCCGTGGAGCAGTTCCATATCGTGTCCTTTAAAGTAGGTTTCTTTTAGGGTTTTGTAAGTGTCAACGGCAGCTTTTATATCTTCGTTTCCTTCCGTTTTCTCTATGAGCGGGGAGAGGATGTACACCTGATGTCCCAGTTCTATTTCTTTTAAGGCAAGCCCATAAGCTTTGTTTCTATTCTCGTGGTTGTATGCTAATGTTGTTATGGGTTTTCTTCCTTCTGGCATTTCCTTGAGAAGTGTTAATTCACTCTTTGAATATAAAACCATGGATAGAGTTCTTGGTATGGGTGTAGCACTCATTATCAGTGTGTGAGGAAATTTTCCCTTTTTAGATAGGGTTTTTCTCTGTTCTACACCAAACCTGTGTTGTTCATCTATTACAACGAATCCAAGGTTTGAGAATTCAACTCCTTCCTCAATGAGAGTGTGCGTTCCTATGAGGATGGAGATATTTCCATTTTTCAGATCTCTGTGGATGTCGGACTTGTTCTTTGTTTGGCTCAATAGGAAGGCTGCAGGCACGTCCGGGAAGAATTTTTTCATCTGTTCAAACCATTGAGATGCAAGTATCTGAGTTGGAGCCATGACGGCGGATTGAAACCCTGCCCTGTGAACGGCATAAGCACATGAGAGTGCTACTATCGTTTTTCCTGATCCTACATCTCCTTGGAGGAGTCTCAGCATGGGTTTTGTTAGAGACATGTCCTTGAGTATGTCTTCTATGGCTTTCCTCTGGTCGTTTGTTAATTTAAACCCTGTGCGTTGTTTAATTTCTGTTATGAGTTTATCCGGTTCTGAGCTTATATGTGGTGCCAGATGGTTTTTTACACTGTTTCTCTGGAGGGATAAGCCTAAATTTAGAAAGAATAGCTCCTCGTATTTGAGCCTCTGGGTGATTTCTTTTGTTTCCCCTGTGGTATGGATAGAGTGTATGAATTCGTGGAACAATGGCAGTTTATGTTTCAGAACAAGGTGCAGAGGGAGAAATTCGTAGGGTTCTTGGGGTGCTTTTTCTAAGGCTGATTTTATTATTTTTATGAATGTAGAGTTTCTGAGCTTGCCTATAGATGGATATATAGGGGTAACTCTTGGTTTGTACTCTGAGGGTTTTTTTATGGAAGGGTGATTCATTGTTTTGTAGTTTCCGAAACAAGATATACGACCCTCGCACACTATAGTGTCATTCAGTTTTATGGATGAGAGTTTCCTGGATAGAAATGGAGTTATGTTGAACCAATTTAGTATAAGCGATCCTGTGCCATCGTGGATCGTGATTGAGGTGTATTTCCTTTTTTTTATGTTGATTACTCTGCCAGTTGTAGCTGTATATTCGTTTTCCTTGAGTTTGTTTATTGGTTTGATGTTGGAATAATCCTCAACCCTTAGAGGTCTTGTTGTTATAAGCTCATATATTGTGGTGATGCCCCGTGATGCCAATTTGCGGGTATGTTGAGGATATATGGTGCTTACGGGGGAGAATAACCAGGAAAGGAGTTCTTCATGGTGGAGCAGTCTACTTATGGTCGTAGCTGTCTCTTGGATTGATTTTGTCTCCTTTCCATAGAGATAGTTGAGGAGCTGTGCTTCCCTCAACTTGGCGTTCTTCAGGTGCTTTTCCATTGCGGTGTTATCTGAGGCTATCGAAGCAGGAGGGTAGTTTTTTTACCTTGAGCTCCCTGTCCACGCATACCGATAATATCTCAAATGTTGCCCTTGTTTCCCCGTTGACTAATATATCAAAGGATAGTATAACACTTGCCCCTTTCAGTTGCTTGATTTTAACATCCACGTTGATTGTTTCTCCAAATCTTATTGCTTTTATGTATTTGCCTTTAACTTCTTTTACCGTGAGGTAGGTACCTTCATTGTGTAGGTTAAATAGATCACAGCCGTTTTTGAGCATGAACTCTTGTTTTGCTCTCTCGCAGAACTGAAGGTATCTAGAGTAGTAAACCACACCCCCTGCATCCGTATAGTCGTAGTAGATTTTTTCTGAGTACGTGATCACCTTTTTTCCCTTAAGGTTTTCTTTGTGTATTTCTTCCCTAGTTCGACACCGGGCTGATCAAACGGATTAACCCCCATTACTTCACCTGCCTTCGCCGTGGATATCATAAGGGATGCCATTATGGCACCTAAGGAGTATTCATCTGCACGTTTCAGAAATATTTCCCCACAAGGCACATTACTTTCAATGAGTGATCTCTTTGTGGATTGTTTCTCTATGCTCAGTAGCTCTCCCATTGTTTTTCCCTCAAGGTATTCAAAGCTCTTACCGGGGATCAATTCCACATCGGTTCTGTTTATCGTGTCCACAAATATTATTACCTTGTCTTTGGGACCGTCTCTGTATAGCTGGAGTTGGGAGTGCTGATCGGTTGCTCCAAGGGCCTTTACGGGGGTTTGACCTTTTGAGTTTTTTCCAAGGCTTTCCGCCCATAATTGCCTGAACCAGTCACAAGTTGAGTACAACCTGTCCTTGTAGGAGAACATAACGAGTATGTTTCTCCCGTTCTCGTACTCTCCTATCGTGAAATCTACAAATTCATTGGGCATGCTCCATCCATTTCTGTAAGCTCTTATGGCGTCTTTTGCTCCAGAGACGAATCTATCTATGTTGTATTCAAGGAACGCCATGGGCACGAGGCCCACCGGTGTGAATACAGAGTATCTTCCACCTGCTTCTTTAGCCAGTGGGAAGGATTTTATGTTGTTTTTCTCTGAGAATTCTCTCAGGAATCCCGTGTCTGGGTCTGTGGTTATGATTACGTGTTCCAGTGCCGTGTTTCCAAGCTTTTCCTTAAGGAAGTATTCTATGATAAAAAACTGGGAGATTGTCTCTATGGTCGAGCCAGATTTTGATACTATATGGAACAGGGTTTCTTCGGGATTCAAATACTCAAAAACGAGTTTGATTCTTTCGGGATCTATATTGTCCATTGCAAAGTATCGCTTCTTGGATGTGTAGTTGTGATAGATACCTCCCATGAATTCTACTGCTGCTGTCGCCCCCAGAGCGCTTCCTCCTATTCCAACCTGTACAATGTTTTTGTACGGGAGGCTTTTTATGAATTCCTTTATGTCATCTGTAAGGTTTCTTGTGCAGAGGCTCCTGATAAATGGGTAGTCGCTTTTATGATTCAAACTAAATTCTTTACCACCTTCGTATTCAAAGTATATAGTATGTTCCATCTCTGAAATTCCTCTGGGCTTCATTTTATTCTCCAAGCGGAACCGAGCACACTTTCATTTTTGTGTTTGTACATCTTTATGAGTTCTTCTCTGGCTGGTCCGAGGTACTTTCTTGGGTCAAATTCTTTCGGATTGTTCCATAGGAACTCTCTTATTTTTGCTGTCATAGCAAGTCTACCGTCTGAGTCTATGTTAATTTTACACACTGCCGATTTCGCGGCCCTCCTGAGCTGATCCTCGGGTACACCCACCGCGTTTTCCAGGTTGCCTCCGTACTTGTTTATCAATTGCACGTATTCTTGAATGACGCTTGAGGCTCCGTGGAGCACGATGGGGAATCCAGGAATTCTTTTTTCAATTTCCTCCAGTATGTCGAATCTCAAAGGGGGTGGTTTTTCCCCTGGTTTTACCTTGAACTTATAAGCACCGTGTGAAGTTCCTATGGCAATTGCGAGCGAATCTACGCCCGTCTTTTTAACGAAGTCTTCAACGTCGTCTGGGTTTGTGTATATATTTTTTTCTGCTTTTACATCGTCTTCTATACCTGCAAGCACTCCCAATTCTCCCTCGACTGTTACATCGTGTCTGTGCGCGTATTCAACTACTCGTGCTGTGAGTTCAACGTTTTCTTCATATGGCAGGTGGGAACCATCTATCATAACTGATGAGAATCCCATATCTACACAATTTTTACATAACTCAAAACTATCCCCATGGTCAAGGTGTAAGGCTATAGGGATTTCCTTAAGTCCTTTTTCTTTTGCTATTTCTCTCATTAGCTCTATGGCTCCTTGTCCCATCCACCTGAGTAGCGTAGCGTTGGCGTATTTTCTTGCGCCTTTGGATACCTGTAGTATTACTGGTGACTGCGTTTCGGTACAGGCGGTTATGATTGCTTGGAGTTGCTCCATGTTGTTGAAATTGTAAGCTGGAACTGCATATCCATTTTCCATGGCATTTCTGAACATTTCCTTCGTATTCACGAAACCAACCTCTGAATAGTGAACCATATCTTCAACCTCCTCGGCTTTTTTGCTCAATGTGTTACCCTCTGAGTTCTATTATAGTGTGAAGTATTGCTATTTCAAGGTGTTGAACCTTCTGGTGTGCGATTGGCTTTCTTGACAATGTATATTTTTTAACCTAAATTTAATATAAATAGGGTTTCACGAGGAGGTAAAGATGGAGTTTGAGAAGAGGAGTCTAAAGGAATGGGAAGGCGTAGTTTTGAAGGAACTAAAGAGAAAATATCCTGAGGCTTCAGATATATCTCCTCTGATATGGGATTCGCCTGAGCATATAAAGATAAAACCTTTATACACTCATGAAGACATAGAACATCTTGAGTATCTTGACACTTTGCCGGGTTTTCCTCCGTATATCAGAGGACCAAGGGCGAGCATGTACACGGTGAAACCCTGGACCATAAGGCAGTATGCTGGTTTCTCCACTGCTGAGGAGTCAAATGAATTCTATAGGAAGGCACTTGCTGCGGGTCAGCAGGGTCTTTCGGTCGCTTTTGACTTGGCAACCCACAGGGGTTATGATTCGGATCATCCCCGTGTAGTGGGAGATGTTGGAAAAGCGGGAGTAGCCGTGGACTCGGTTGAAGATATGAAGATATTGTTTGATGGGATACCTCTTGACAAGGTTTCTGTGTCCATGACGATGAATGGTGCTGTGTTACCAATTATGGCTGGATATATTGTTGCAGCTGAAGAGCAGGGAGTCAGGCAAGAGCAGCTTTCAGGGACGATTCAGAATGATATTTTGAAGGAATTTATGGTGAGGAATACGTTTATATATCCGCCTACACCCTCCATGAGGATAGTTGCGGATATCATTGAATATACAAGCAAACATATGCCTAGATTTAATCCCATAAGTATAAGCGGGTATCATATACAGGAGGCTGGTGCGAATGCTGTGCTGGAGCTTGCTTTTACTCTAGCCGATGGTTTGGAGTATGTTAAAACAGCTCTTTCCAAGGGACTTCATATAGATGATTTTGCTCCAAGACTTTCATTCTTTTTTGGTATAGGGATGAATTTTTTCACTGAGATAGCTAAGCTTAGAGCTGCACGATTCTTATGGGCAAAACTGATCAAGAGATTTGATCCGAAGAATCCGCGCTCTATGGCTTTGAGAACACACTGTCAGACATCTGGGTGGAGTTTGGCTGCTCAGGATCCGTATAATAATATAATAAGAACCACTATAGAGGCCATGGCTGCTGTTCTAGGGGGTACCCAATCTCTGCACACAAATGCTCTGGATGAAGCTATAGCTCTACCGTCGGAGTTTTCGGCAAGGATAGCCAGAAATACGCAGATAATCATACAGGAGGAATCGAATATATGTAGGACGGTTGACCCCCTTGGTGGATCTTACTTCATAGAGTCTCTTACGCATTCTCTTGTTGAGGAGGCTTCAAAGATTATTGATGATATAGAAAAAATGGGTGGGATGACGAAGGCTATAGAATCTGGTACTCCAAAGATGATGATAGAACAGTCCGCTGCCAGGAGGCAGGCACAGATAGACAAGGGAGAGTATGTGATAGTTGGTGTGAATAAGTATGTGGTAGAGGAGTCTGAGGAAGAGCAGCTGGAAATACTTGATATTGACAATACGGTGGTTAGGAATAAGCAGATTCAGAGGCTCAAGGAGATAAAAGCAAAGAGAGATAATGAGAAGGTAAAGCGAACCCTTGATGCTCTTACCAAGGCAGCAGATACGGGTGAGGGTAATCTCCTGGCGCTTTCCATAGAAGCGGCGAGGCTTAGGGCTACAGTGGGGGAGATAAGTTATGCGCTGGAAAAGGTTTGGGGGAGATATCAGCCGGAGATAAGGCTTGCTACAGGGATATATGGTAGTGTATTGGAAGATTCGAAGGAATTTAGGGGATTGAAGAAAAGGATAGAGGAGTTTGAGAAGGAGGAAGGGAGAAGACCTAGGATACTGATAGCCAAGATGGGACAGGATGGACATGACAGAGGTGCTAAGGTTGTAGCCTCTGGATACGCCGATATAGGTTTTGATGTGGATGTTGGTCCCTTGTTTCAGACGCCAGATGAGGCTGCCAAGATGGCCGTTGAAAATGATGTGCATGTTATCGGAGCGTCCAGTCTTGCTGCAGGGCATAAAACCCTGATACCTCAGCTGATAGCGGAGCTTGAAAAACTTGGTGCAGATGATGACATAGTGGTTGTGGCTGGTGGTGTTATCCCTCCTAAGGACTATGACTTCCTGTTTGATGCAGGAGTAGCTTATGTGTTTGGCCCCGGTACTTCTTTGATAGAATCTGCTGAGAAAACCCTTAAAGCTATAAGGGATAAAATGACACCGAGGGGAATTAAACAGGGAAGACGCAATGCAGGTAAATGAACTTGTGGAGGGTGTCCTCAGGGGGGATAGGCGTTCCTTGGCGAAGGCTATAACGCTTGTTGAGAGCAGAAATCCAGAGCACATGAAACAGGCAAAAGTGCTCCTTGAGTCTATACTGCCTAAGAGTGGAAACTCCGTGAGAATAGGAATAAGTGGAGTTCCTGGGGTAGGCAAGAGTACGTTTATAGAGGTGTTTGGGCTGTATTTGATAAAGAATGGTCACAGGGTGGCTGTGCTTGCTGTTGATCCGACATCTGCCTTAACGGGAGGGAGTCTCCTTGGTGACAAGGTGAGGATGCAAAATCTTTCAGCCGACCAGAATGCGTTTATAAGGCCGTCTCCTTCTGGTGATTCACTTGGTGGTGTGGCACGTAGAACCCGTGAGTCCATGTTTCTCTGTGAAGCGGCTGGTTATGATGTTGTGGTGGTTGAAACTGTAGGTGTAGGTCAATCCGATATTTCTGTTTCTTCAATGGTTGATTTCTTCCTTTTGATGCAACTTCCCAATGCTGGTGATGAAATACAGGGTATTAAGAGGGGTGTGATGGAGGTTTGTGATGCCATAGTTGTTAATAAAGCTGATGGAGATAACCTCCCCAAGGCTCGACTGGCAAGGGTTCAGCTTGAGAATGCTCTAAGTATATTGAGAACAGACTATGGATGGAAACCCCCGGTTTTACTTGTTAGTGCTAAGGAGAAAAGGGGTATAGATAAGGTGTGGTTTACAATACTTGAGTATAAGCATAGGATGGAGTTGAAAGGCTTTTTTGGAGAGAGGAGAAGGAAGCAGAACAGGCAATGGATGTGGGATATAGTAATGGATAGTTTGAAGAAGAGATTCTTTGAGGATGAGAGCATTAGGGATGAGGTGGTATCCATGGAGAAGGCTCTTGACGACAACCTAACTACGCCATTCTATGCGGCTGAGCATCTGCTGAATGTATTTTTTGGAAGGGGGGTTAAAAATGATTATAGGTATAAATCACATAGGCGTAGCCGTGAGGAATCTTGATAGGGTTGTGTCTTTTTATAGGGATACTATGGGGTTTGAGTTTTTGGGTGTTGAGGAAGTTCCGTCCCAGAGAGTAAGGGTTGCCAAGTTTGATGTAGGTGGAGTACACGTGGAGTTTCTGGAAGCCACATCGGAGGAGAGCCCTATATATAAGTTTATAGAGAAAAAGGGGGAAGGGATACATCACATCGCATACAACACAGATAGCTTGGAAAATACGCTTGAAGCGCTTAAAGGAAGGGGGGTGAAGCTCATCAATGAGCGGCCCGTCAAGGGTTCATCGGGTATGCTCATTGCCTTTGTTCACCCCAAATCAAGTGTGGTGCTCACAGAGCTTGTGGAGGAATAACTACTCCACGACCACAAGCTTTGCCTCAGCCTCTACTGTATCTCCGTTTTTGACAAATACTTCTTTTACTTCGCCTTCCTTGGGTGCTTTTATCTCGTTTTGCATTTTCATGGCTTCAAGTATTAGCAGTAGGTCTCCTTCTTTTACCTTGTCTCCTGGTTTCACTTTAACCTCAACTATCTTTCCGGGCATCTCGGATTTTATTACTTGTTTGCCTTCTGCTGCCCCACCGCCCCTCTTTTCGAGCATTTTTAATTTGAGTTCGTCCATTATCTTCACACGGAACAGGTCTCCCTCGGTTATCAGGTTGTAGCCGTCTTCTGTTCTTTCAATGTTTGCCTCGAAAGATTTGCCATTGACTATTACGGAGTAACTGCTGTATTCGGACGGCTGAGCGTCAACTATATAAGATTTGTTATCTATGGTTACTTGATATTTGTTAGGTTCTATTTCAAGAACAGAAACCCTGTATTTTACATTGTCAAGTTCTGCTATGTAAGCCATGTTTCACCTCTTTGTCAGTTAGAGTATTTGTATATGTCTCCAAATCCCCTTCCCTCTATGGCTGATTTTCTGCCGAGCATTTTCCATGGACTACCCATTCCCTGAGATTCCTTGAATTGTACAAGTTTGCGCTTTAATTCCTTTTCTCTGAGATACTCTGCTATGGCAGCAACAGCTATGGCAACCTCACTTGAGCCCTCTCTTGGTTGCGGTTTTGCAAGTACTTCTTGGTCAATGAAGTTGGTATGAGTGTTGCCCTTAAGAAAGTCCTTGTTTCTGAAAACCTTTTGGTGGAAGGAGATAGTGGTTTTTATGCCTCTTATTATGTACTCTCCGAGAGCTCTCTTCATTCTGGCTATAGCCTCATCTCTGTTTCTTCCCCACGTGAGTAACTTGCTTACTATTGGGTCGTAGAATATCGGGACTTCAGCACCGAGATAAACTCCAATGTCATTCCTAATACCGGGTCCGGAAGGTAATCTCAGGAAGGTGATCTTGCCTGGCGAGGGCATAAAGTTTTTGTCTGGATCTTCTGCGTATATTCTGCATTCTATGGCATGTCCGTTTTGTTTTATTTCCTCCTGTTTGTAGGGTATGGGTTTGCCTTCTGCTATCTCTATCTGAAGCTTTGCTATGTCTATACCAGTCACGAGTTCCGTTACGGGGTGTTCCACCTGGATCCTTGTGTTTACTTCAAGGAAGTAAAAGTTTAGATCCTGATCCACCAGGAATTCTACAGTTCCAACACTGTCGTAGTTGGCTGCTGAGACTGCCTTAACTGCAGCCTCGCACATTGCGTGTCTTACCTTGCCCGTTAGTACGACGCACGGCGATTCCTCTATGACCTTCTGGTGTCTTCTCTGGATGGAGCATTCTCTTTCAAACAGATGTATTGCGTTTCCGTGTTTATCCCTGGCTATTTGCACCTCAACGTGCCTTGGATTTATTATAGCTTTTTCAAGATAGAGTCTATCATCCCCAAAAGCGCTCAGCGCCTCTCCCTTTGCAAGGTTGTAGCTGGATATGAATTCGTCTTCGTTGTTGATTATTCTCATTCCTTTTCCACCACCTCCACCAGAGGCTTTGAGCATAACAGGGAAACCTATCTGTTTTGCTATCTCGACTCCTTCCTCAGCCGACTTGAGCGGTTCCTTCATTCCTGGTACCACAGGCACTCCCGCCTCTATCATTCTCGCTCTGGCTCTTGTTTTGTCTCCTAATATGTACATGGATTCTACGTTTGGGCCTATAAATGTTATTCCGTTTTCTTCACATGCTTTTACGAAGTCTGAATTTTCAGCCAGAAAACCGTATCCAGGATGTATGGCATCGCATCCGGATTTTTTAGCTACCTCTACTATTTTGTCTATTTTCAGATAGGATTCGTTTGCTGGGGATGGACCTATATGATAGGCTTCATCTGCAAATAACACATGCAGGGCATTTCTGTCTATATCTGAATAGACAGCCACCGTTTCTATCCCCATCTCCCTGCATGCCCTTATTATTCTTACAGCTATTTCGCTCCTGTTGGCTATTAAAACCTTTTTGAACTTTCTGTACTCACCCATCTCTACCTCCAATTACAAGGGGATGTTGCCATGTTTCTTGGGGGGGTTGGATTCCCTCTTGTTTTTGGTAACTTCCAGTGCCTCTATGAGTTTTAGTCTTGTGTCAGCCGGATCTATGATTTCATCCACGTATCCCAGCTTTGCCACTACGTATGGATTGGCGAATTTATCCCTATATTCCTTGACTAATTCTGCTTTCCTTTGAACAGGATTCTTTGACTCTGCTAGTTCTTTCCTAAACAATATGTTTACCGCTCCGTCTGGTCCCATAACGGCTACTTCGGCAGTAGGGTAAGCATAATTTATATCAGCCCTAAAGTGTTTGGATGCCATGACGTCATAGGCTCCACCGTAGGCTTTCCTTACAATTATGGTGATCTTTGGAACGGTTGCTTCTGCATAGGCGTATAGGAGTTGGGCTCCGTGCAGAATAACGCCGCTGTGTTCTTGAGCTATGCCGGGCATATACCCGGGCTGGTCCTCCAGAGTTATGATAGGTATGTTGAATGCATCACAGAATCTTATGAATCTTGCAGCTTTCGCTGCCGCCTTGTAGTCCAGTGCGCCGGCGAAGAACTGGGGCTGGTTCGCTATTATGCCTACGCTTCTACCCCCCAGTCTGGCGAATCCCACTATCATGTTTTTGGCGTAGTTTTCCTTTATTTCGAAGAAATACCCGTCGTCTACCACCCTCTTGATTAACTCCTTCATGTTATACGGTTTGTTGGGATCTGTGGGTATCAGATCGTATATAGACTCTTCTCTTCTGTTTGGTGGATCATTTGTAGGCTGGAACGGCGGATCCTCCATATTATTTTGAGGTATGAATTGCAGTATTTCCCTGACTGTCAGTAGAGCATCTTCGTCGTTCTCTGCAGCGTAGTCTGCCACTCTTGTTTTGATGGAGTGCACCTCAGCACCACCCAGGTCTTCCTTGGTTATCTTTTCACCGGTGACAGCCTCTATAACATCTGGGCCTGTTATGAACATATAACTGGTTCCCTTTGTCATTATTGTGAAGGCTGTAATAGCTGGTGAGTACACAGCTCCCCCAGCGCATGGTCCCATAATGACGGAGATTTGTGGCACTACACCGGAGGCCATAACGTTTCTTAGGAATATATCTGCGTATCCTGCTAGAGAGACGACGCCCTCTTGGATCCTTGCGCCACCGGAGTCGTTCAATCCAATAACGGGGGCCCCAACCTTCATGGCCATATCCATTATTTTGCATATTTTTCTTGCAAAGGCTCCGGAGAGCGAGCCTCCGAACACTGTAAAATCTTGGCTGAACACAAATACAAGTCTTCCGCTTATTGTACCGTATCCTGTGACCACTCCGTCACCCAGTATTTGCTTTTTTTCCATGCCAAAGTCGTGACATTGGTGAACCACAAATTTGTCAATTTCGACGAAGCTTCCTTCGTCCAAGAGAATGTTTAGCCTTTCTCTTGCTGTGAGCTTGCCCATGGCATGTTGTTTTTCGATTCTTGCTACGCCGCCTCCGAGTTCTGCCTGGGCCTCCATTTCTTTCAGTTCCTTGAGTTTCTCCCGCATGTTACCTCCTCCTGAAAGTTTTTTATTATTGGGTTTATTCTTACACAAAATAATAAAATATTTTTAAAATGTCAAGCAATGGTTAGGTAAAAATTTGCATTTTGTTTTTTTAGTTAATGCTCAGTTAGAGTCGTATCCATGTGGTGTTTTTTGTGAGGATGCGCCTTCTATTTTCCGTGTTTTGTTAGGATTGTTAAAGTGCTTGACATTTTCTAAACGGGAGATATATTTTTTCAACGAATGGGCCGCTAGCTCAGCTGGTAGAGCAACGGACTCTTAATCCGTCGGTCGTAGGTTCGATCCCTACGCGGCTCATTCCTTTTGTTGTGGTGGGTATAGCTCAGTTGGTAGAGCACCAGGTTGTGGCCCTGGTGGCCGTGGGTTCAAGTCCCACTACTCACCCCTTTCTAAGACGATGCAATCTATGGAATATATAAACGAGGTTGAACCTGAACGCGCAGTTGATATCCTTAGGGACGGTGGGGTTATTGTGTGTCCTGCATATACGCTGTATGGTTTTTCTGCCTCCCTGTGGAGCGAAGCTGCTAACAGGAGGATATACAGGATAAAAGGGAGAGAATTTAATTCTCCGTTTATAGTTATAGCTGTTCGGGAGTTTATCCTCTCCATGGTTAGGCGGGATGTAGAATTGGTGGAGCTGCTTTTGAATGCTGGTGTGACTGTGGTGGTTGAAACAAGGTTTTCTATGCCGTGGTATGCGTCACGTAAGGGTAAGACAGCTTTTAGACTGGCGAATACGCCGTTTCTTGAGGTTGTGAGCAAGGAGTTTCCTATAACCTCTACGAGTGTGAATGTTACGGGTAATGAGTATATGGTGGAAGAGGAGAGTATAATCAGACGGTTTGGAGAACACATAGATGCCTTTGTTAGAGGGGAAGTGTTAAACGTTCCGTCCACGGTGGTTGAGGTTGTTAACAATGGGGTGAAAGTTGTGAGGAAAGGAGCTATGTTTGATAGGTTGGTTGATGTTATTGAGAAAAACACTTAGGGAGGAGATTTATGTTTGAGTATGTTGAGCGGATTAGGAGGCTGCCGCCTTATTTGTTCGCCGAGATAGACAGGTTAAAGGAAGAGGTGGCAGCTAAGGGTATAGATATAATAGATCTGGGTGTGGGTGATCCTGATATGCCAACGCCCAGTGAGATTGTGAATGAGGCAAGAAAGGCTCTAGGGGAGGCGTCTAATCATCAGTACCCGAGTTATGCTGGAATGTTGCAGTTCCGAACGGCGGTGGCGGATTGGTATAGTAGGAGATTTGGCGTGAAACTGGATCCGTGTAGTGAAGTTTTGAGTCTTATAGGCTCAAAGGAGGGGATAGCTCATCTTCCATTCGCATTTGTTGAGAGAGGTGATGTTGTTCTTATCCCTGACCCAGGGTATCCTGTATATGCCACTGGTACAATACTTGCTGAGGGGGAGCCGTTTTTTGTACCTTTGAGGGAGGATATTGGGTTTCTTCCAGATATTGACTCTATTCCTTTGGAAATTCTAAATAGGGCCAAGATAATGTTTGTTAACTATCCAAATAACCCCACATCTGCTGAAGCTGACGAAGAATTCTATGGAAGGGTGGTGGAGCTTGCAGGGAAGTTCGGGTTTATTGTTGCCAGTGACAATGCCTACTCCGAGATATACTACGGAGACCATAAGCCCATTAGTTTTCTTGAAGTGGGTGGTGCAAAGGATGTAGGAGTGGAGTTTCATTCTCTTTCAAAGACGTTCAACATGACTGGGTGGAGGATAGGTTTTGTGGTTGGTAATAGGGAGGTTGTAGGTGGATTGGGTAAGGTGAAGACTAATGTAGATTCCGGTGTATTTCAAGCGGTGCAGTGCGCTGGCATATATGCCCTTGAAAACTCAGAGAGACTCAATGCTGGTATAAGGAGTATCTTCGAGCAGAGAAGGGATAAGATGTCGGACGCCCTAAGAGAGGCTGGTTTTGAATTCAGAAAGCCGGATTCAACATTTTATTTTTGGGTGAAAGTTCCGAGGGGATATTCCTCATCGGAGTTTGCCAAGAAACTCCTTGAGGGACAAGGTGTGGTTGTTACTCCGGGGAATGGGTTTGGTGAACATGGTGAGGGATATTTCAGAATAAGCATAACAAATCCGCGCATAGAAGAGGCTGCCGATAGGATAAGAAATGCTGTATAGAGATGTTTACTTGTCTCTTGGTAGCAATATTGGGGATAGGATGAAGAATCTCAGGAAGGCACGAGAGAGACTTTCTGAAGGTGTGAATGTGATCAAAGAATCTGGTGTGTATGAATCCGAGCCGTGGGGATACAGAGAACAACCGCCCTTTTACAATCAGGTTTTGATGGTGGAAACCGATATGGACCCTCATGATCTTTTGAGGTTTTGCCTGAACATTGAACGTGAGATGGGGAGGGTGCGCCTTGTGAGGTGGGGGAGTAGGGTTATAGATATTGACATCCTTGCCTTTGGGGATATACTGGTTAGTGATAGTGTGCTTGAATTACCTCACAGGCATCTTGCTGAGAGGAGATTTGAGCTGGTTCCACTTAGTGAGGTAGCCGGAGATTTTGTTATCAAAGGTGTTACGGTCAAAGAGTTGTTGAGCAAGTGCCCAGATAAGGGTTGGGTCCGTAGGGTTAAATAGGCAGAAGACCCTGGTGGAGGGCTTTAAGCCGCAATAGAATAACATTAAAAAGAAACCTATAAGCCTTCAAGGGGGTTTATAGGTTTTTTGTTTTTTGAGAGGTGAGACATGGTTACAGTACCCGGCATTGTGGAGATGAAGGGTAGAGAGAAGATAGCTATGGTAACGGCTTATGATTTCTCCTCCGCAAGGATAGCCGATGAGAGCGGTGTTGATATCGTGCTTGTTGGAGACTCTCTGGCGATGGTGATACAGGGTTTGAAATCCACATTATCCGTTACCGTTGAGGATATGATATATCATGGGAGGATCGTTAAGAGGGCGGTTAAGAACGCGCTGGTAGTTGTTGATATGCCCTTTATGAGCTATCAGCAGGGGGCTTATGATGCTGTTCTCAATGCTGGAAGGATAGTGAAGGAGACAGGGTGCGATGCAGTTAAGCTTGAGGGTGGTGAAGATTATGCTGAGACTGTGGAGAGAATAGTGAAGGCAGGTATTCCTGTAATGGGACATCTTGGTTTAACCCCTCAATCTATTAATGTATTTGGGTCTTATAAGGCAAGAGGAAGGGACAAGGGAGAAGCCGAGAAGATAATGAAGGGAGCAAGAGCTCTTGAGAAGGTGGGGGTCTTTTCAATAGTGCTTGAAGCTGTTCCCTATGCACTTGCAAGGGATATAACAGAGAGCGTGTCTGTGCCCACTATAGGCATAGGTGCAGGCATGTACACCGATGGACAAGTGCTTGTGTATCATGATTTATTGGGTTTGTTTGATGAATTTAAACCCAAGTTTGTCAAGAGGTATGCTGATCTGAAGGAAGACTCTGTGGCTGCTATTAAAACCTATGTGAAGGAAGTGAAATCTGGCAAGTTTCCGGAGATGAGGCATTCCTATGAGTGATTCCGGGATGGAACTTGTGGATTCTATTGAGTATATGAGCGCAAGGGCTTTATCGTTGAGGACAGAGGGTAAGAGCATAGGGTTTGTTCCCACTATGGGTTATCTTCATGAGGGTCATCTCTCCCTTATAAGAAGGGCGAGAGGAGAGAATGATATTGTGGTCGTGAGTATTTTTGTGAATCCCAAACAGTTTGCACCGAATGAGGATTTTAATAGGTATCCTAGGGATATAAAGAGGGATGAGAGGTTGTGCCGTGAAAGCGGAGTGGATTACCTATTTTACCCTTCGTCCAATGACATGTATCCTAGTGGTTTTAGTACGTATGTTGTTGTTGAGAGGTTAACAGGTGTTTTGGAGGGAAAGTCAAGGCCTACACACTTTAGAGGTGTTACTACTGTTGTGTGCAAACTGTTTAACATAGTTCGGCCAAACAGGGTTTATTTTGGCAAAAAGGACGCCCAGCAACTTATAGTAATAGAAAGGATGGTTAAGGATCTGAATTTGGGTATAGAGGTAGTGCCGATGCCAATAGTAAGGGAGGAAGATGGCCTTGCGATGAGCTCAAGGAATGTCTATCTTAAGCCCGAGCAGAGAAAGTCCGCCGTGTGTCTGTATAAGGCACTCATGAAAGCTAAAGAGATGGTTGATGCAGGAATAGTTGAAGCGAAGCTTATTGTAAAGACTATGGAATGCTTGATAGGGGTTTATCCTCATACTGAGATAGATTATATAAGCATAAACAGGATCACAGATCTTGAAGAGTTAGAGTTTGTGGAAAAGGGCAACACACTTATATCACTAGCTGTTTTTGTTGGGGAGACGAGGCTTATAGATAATGTCTGGGTTTAAAAACGGGAGGGAGGTTCTTGGGTAGATGTTGAGAGAGATTCTTTTGGGTAAGATACACAGGGCTAAGGTTACTGAGGCTGATTTGAACTACGTGGGTAGCATAACAATTGATGAAAAACTTATGGAAGCGAGCGGTATGGTAGAGTATCAGCTTGTGCGTGTTTGGGATATAGACAACGGAGAGAGATTTGAAACTTACACGTTGAAGGGCGAAAGAGGCAGTGGTATTGTGTGTTTGAATGGCGCTGCTGCGAGGAAAGTTGCTGTTGGTGATAGGGTTATAATAGCGGCTTTCGGAATGCTTAGTGAGAATGAATTGAAAGAGCACAGACCTCGTATAGTAATAGTTGATGGTGAGAACAAGATAGTAGATACATTCGGAGCACTTTAGCTTTCGGGGGCGTAAAGAAGTCTTTTTATCTGTTTTTGCTCCCTTTTTAGAAAAGTGCTTCCCATGGATGAGAGTGCTTTGTAAAAAAGGGGTGTTTTGCTGTATGAGGAAAGATCCTTGAAAAAATCAAATATCCAGCTAAAGAGATGTTCGTTGAAGAACCCGTCAAACACTGGTTTGCATGAAATCTCGTGTTCTACAAGGAAGGATGCAAACTCAAGTTCCAAGCTTATTATGTCAGGGAATTCTCTATCATCAAACACTTCTACTCCACATTCTTCATATAATTCCCTTATACTATCTGTAGCTTCGCTGACAAGTAGCCCTCCTTTGTAGAATGATTCATATGGATGAAGAGGGACTTTGGGATAGTTTGAAATGAACAAAGAAGTGTATAGTGCTTCTAACTCTTCTGGTTCCATGTTTTGAAGGCTTTTGAGTCCTTTTTTCAAGTTTTGAATACCTACTATCTTATAACCGTTACTATTAAGTAACGAATAGCTTTCTCTCACCATCTCTAAAGCCCTGTTCATTATTTCGCAAAACCCTTCTTTGGGATATGTGAATCCTATACTCAGAAATCTATACATGGCTACTCTGTGTTCTTTCATAAGGTCCACCTCCGAATTTCATCAACGATATATTACTACTGTGCCTTTGTCAACCTGTGAAGTGTATTGGATTGTTATAGAAATAATTAATCAACTGTGTAATTTTAACTTGAAGTTGTCTCCTTGGTATGTATAATTAAGCTTTAGAACCAATAGATGGAGGTTTAGCATGATTTCTCTGAACAGGCGGAACTTCCTTAAGCTATCCTCATTGGTTAGTGGTGGTCTGCTCTTTTTTAGACCCAAGGCGACAGCGGGCCTCTATACTCCACATGTGAGGAAGCCAAAAGGGAAGATAAAGTATTACCCCAACATATGTAGTTATTGTTCAACAGGATGCGATATAGTGGTTAGGGCACGTGTTAATGGAAAGTTCAAAAAGCCCTTGAAGATTGACGGTAATACACGAAGCACGTACAACAGGGGTAAGATATGCGCCCGAGGGCAAGCGGGAGTGATGACGGTGTACAATCCTGATAGGATCACAACGCCGCTTATCAGGGTAAAGGGTTCGAAAAGAGGAGAGTGGAAGTTTAGGAAGGCTACGTGGGAGGAAGCTTATAATTATATAAAGGATAAGATAAAAGAGTACAATATTCAGCCACATGAAGTGGCGCTGTTTAATGGACAGAGGGCTTGTGCTTACGAAAGATTGAATGTATTTGCTCTTTCTGCCTCTATAGGGTGTCCGAACATTATAGGTTCCCCCATGCAGCAATGCGTTATGACGGAACATGCAGGAGCTGCCTTTACTGTTGGTTCATTTGCCAGTCATGATGAGATACTGGTTGATATAGAGAATGCCAAAGTTATGCTTGCTGTGGGAACCAATGCCGCTGTGGCGGGTATATCTGTGCCAAGGGCTGTAAGGTTTGCTAAGGGTAAACTGAATGGCCTTAGGGTGATTTCACTGGACCCGAGGCAGAGTGAACTGTCGTCTAAAGCTGATAAGTGGTTGCCTGTGAAACCTGGGACGAATCTTCCATTCCTTATGAGTATGATTCACATACTTATAAAGAATGGTTGGTACGAAGATGAATTCCTGAGGAGACATACCACCGCTCCGTTCTTGATATTTGATAACAATGGGACTCCAGAGGCTTTTGGCCAAAACACTAATCCCCATGAATTTCCATTTTCAAAGGCTTATTACGTTTATGATGAGATATCTGATTCCGTTGTAGAGGTGGATGGTTTTACGAATGACAATGTAGGCAATAGAAAGATAAAACCTGCTCTTTTTGCTCCTAAGGGGTTGACATTTCAGGGTAAGCCAGCTAAGACGGCGTTTGATTACCTGTGGGGAGTTGTTAAGAACGCTACCCCGCAGTGGGCGGCTAAGATATGTGACGTTCCCGTGAAGGACATTGAAGAAGCAGGATGGATGATGGGTAATATTAGACCTGCCACGGTACACCCAGGCTGGATGGATGGAAGGTATGATAATGTGGTTCAGGCAAGAAAGGCTGCTGCTATTGTAAACGTGCTTGTTGGTGGCGTGGATAGGCCAGGGGGATGGATTTTTAGGCCTGCCAACAGGGAGGGCACAAAGAGGTTTGTGGAAGCTTATAAGTCTGGTAAGCTTTCCAATCCCATGGTGTTGATGATGAACGTTGCGATGGCTCCGGGGTTGCTAGGTGTTATCGGTAAGATTGAGGGTATGATATATTCTGACCAGTTCCCTCTCTTCAGGGGATGGCCCCACTTTACGGCTGCTTATAACAAGTACAGAGAAGAACATGGAGAGAAGGCACTTCCTTACGCAATGTTTACAACGGCTGGTTTCAGGGAGGGAGTTGAAGGAAAGCTTTCTTGGAAGGGCAAACCCTATAACATAAAGATGGCTTTCATATATTCCACTAATCCTCTCAAAGACTACTATGGCTACAGACAGTGGGTTGATGTGTTTACCAATCCTAATCTGAAGCTGATTGTTGCCTGTGACATTCTGCCGTCGGATATAACAACCTATTCAGATGTAATTCTACCTGACAAGACATATCTGGAGAAATTCTCTCAGGTTATGGATGATGGTTCCAATTCGGATTTTGGGATAAGAATGAGATTTCCTTCCGTTAGCCATGTGGGTGAAGCGAAAGGAGGAGGCGAGGTAGCCACCATCATTTCCAATGCGTTGAATGGTTCATATCAGTCGGCAGCTATGGTTATCCACATGTTTACCGGCTGGGATATGAATCTCTCAATGGAGAAGCTTAGAGAAGCGTGGTTGGGTAAGATAGAGTTTTTCCAAGCGTTGAATGACATTTCCATTGCGTTTTATGCCAAGATGTTAAATATGAAGCCGGAAACACTTAAGAAGAAGCTTGAAGAGAAGGGTGTGCTCTACTTGAGGAGGATGGATGAACTTCTGAAGGAAGAAGGTATGCCGTGGAAGATGCCCACTTCCACATTTACGGGGCGTGTTGAAATATATTCTGTAGTGCTTTCCCATTTCAATCACAGATATGGGGTTGATCCAGCGTGGAATCCAATTCTGACATATATGCCTATAACCTATAGGAAGGGTGCTCCACAGGACTTTTTACCCAAAGATGATGATGAGTTCTTCTTCACCTTTGGCAAGGTGCCAGAGGAGACGTACCTTACCACGGCTGATAATCCGATGTTAAATTCCCTTGTTACGAGGCATTCCGAGGAGAATTTCGGCTTCTGGATGCATCCGAAAAGGGCTGATAAGCTTGGCTTGAAGGAGGGAGATAGGATAGAGGTTATGAACACGGTTTCTGGTCAAAAGATAGAATCCTTTGTTCATATAACTGAGCTTGTGAGACCAGATACGGTATATGTAATGAGCAACTTCGGTTTGGATAACAAGAAGCTGACTTTTGCTCACGGCAAGGGTGTTGATCTGAGTAAGATTATAACGTACAGGGAAGGTCCTGTTACGGCGGCCGCCATGAGCTGTCAGTTCACAGTCAGGGTAAGAAAAATATAGCTGGAGGATAAGATGGCAAGGTACGGAATGGTCATGAATATCAAGGCATGCCTTGGTTGCAGGGCGTGCATGGCGGCGTGTTCCCAGTGGAATCAGACACCTTTCTGGGCTGAGGATTTCAAAGGAAAGTGGAGAACAAGGGTTACGGAACTGGTGAATGGAGAATTCCCTGAGGTAAAGAGGGCATTTTTCCCCACTATATGCATGCACTGTGAGGAGCCGCCATGTAGGGATGTATGTCCTACGGGTGCTACCTATATAAACAAGGATGGAATTGTGCTGATAGATTACGATATATGTCTTGGGTGTAAGTATTGTATTGTTGCTTGCCCGTATGATGCGAGGTACCCCTATGAATCCGAGGATTTGAAGGAGGATGAGAAGTTCTTCGGGGAAGATGCGAGACATCACCAGGTGCACGTGGATAAGTGTACCTTCTGTGTGGATAGGCTTGCTGAGGGTGAGGAGCCGTCTTGTGCGGCAACGTGTGTGGGTCACACAAGAATATTCGGGGATCTGGATGATCCAACCTCTGAAGTGGCTAAGCTTGTTAACACCGGAGTGGCTCAGCCTTTGAGTCCGTTCTTGGGCACAAAGCCCAAGGTTTATTACATAAAGTAAAGGAGGACGGTAATGGATCTAATACAGCAACACACTTGGGGTTGGTTTATAGCCATATACCTCTTTTTAGGGGGTCTCGGAGGAGCAACCTCTGCCCTTGGCATACTCGGTGAGTTGAGATTTAACAAGGGTAAGTGGTTTGGAATAGCCACGTCCGTGTTGGGTATGGTTATTCTGAGTGTGGGTCTTGTTTTTCTTGTACTGGATTTATTGAATATTTTCAGGTTTCTGCTGGCGTTCTGGATAGGGGGAATTGCCCATTCTTGGATTGCTCGTGGTATGGTTATTATTATGGGTGCTTATTTCTTTAACGTTCTTTATATAATAGGTGTTTTCTTTGAAAAAGAAGCTTTCAAAAAGTGGATGGGCTATGCAGCCATGCTGTTCAGTTTTGGGGTTACCGTCTACACGGGTCTTCTACTAGGTGCTGCTGTGGGTATCCCATTCTGGCATACACCTGCATTGCCTGTTTTGTTTGCTGTCAGTGCTGTTTCAACGGGTTGTGCTCTGCTTATGCTTATAGTATCTGGTGTTAAGAGTGAGATAAATAAGCACTATTTTCATTTTCTTGAAGGTTTTGACATATTTCTCATCTCTACAGAGTTGCTAATCATTTTTGCCTACTTTAACTTTGCCACAAGTGGTAATGCCGCTGTCGTCAAGAGTGCCCATCTGCTTTTGGCCAATCCGGTATTCACGATAGGCTTCGTTGTGTTTGGACTTGTTGCACCACTCATCATAGAATCATACTCATCAATAAAGGAAAGCATGTCTATGGCGGCTTTTGCATCTTTGCTTGTTCTCTTTGGAGGTTTTTTGCTTAGATATTTGATTATATGGGCTGGGGTATTTCAATACCCTCGAGGTATAGCTGGGTAGCGATGGAGCCCTCCTACACAGCTAAGGAGGGCTCTTTGAGGTTATTAGTGGGATCTTAAGCACAGTCTCTTAAGGTTTAGCAACTCTGCGGCACCAGCTATCGTCACGCCGAAAAATATGACAAGGCGGTTTTGGTTATCCTCCCGGGAGATGCTGATAATTCTATCTATTGAGTTATTTACTATACTTGAGCCTGTGGCAAGTGCAAGGAAGGAGTGTGATACCGCATAATCTTGGAATTTTCTGCCGTCCTGTATGGTGACGCCATGAAAGTCCTTCCCGATGTTCTTTTTGTCTAGATCTACTATCTTTATGTTTGGTGCTCCGAATTTGAGTATCAGGTTTTCAGCTATGGCTGGTTGGAGTCCTATAAGCCCTATAGTCGCTTCCGGTCCGTAGCGCTTCATAAGCCTTTCTGCTATTTCTGCTCCGCATTTTTCTGGTTCTGTATCTTTGCAGTGTATGGTTCCCCTTGCTATTCCAAGGTATCTTAAAACGGCGTTTGACGTGGCAATGAATAAAGCTCTCTCTCTGTTGGTTTCAAGTTTGAGGGAGATTACTTCGTTTAGTGTGCCTAAAAAGTCATACGGTTCATCCGTGTAGGCTTGTCCCTTTGCTCCCATGAATGTAGCTTCAACGAGCACCTCTTTACCTAAGAGTAGAGGATAATCATCGCGGCTGGGATACCCTAAGGCTTCGTGTGGTTTTAGGGGACGCATTTTTACTTCCACGGGTTTATCTAATAAGTTTCCCCTTTTCACTATTTCTGTGAACTTTTTCCGTAGTTCTTCAATGAGCATGTATCGGAACCTCCTCAAGTGTATAGTGTCGGGACTATTACTGGCTCTCCATATGTTGTTATGACCTTCATGTCAAGTTCATAAAGCATTTTCAGGTTCTCCTCGGTGATAACGTTTTCCTTTTTCCCATGGGCTATTATCCTTCCGTTTTTTATCATAACGACACTTTCTGCGAATCTCAAGGCCAGATTGGGGTCATGCAAGCTCATCACGGCAGATAGGGATTTTCTTGTTATAATTTCCTTTATTTTTATTAGAATCGTGAATTGGTTCTTGAAGTCAAGATGGTTTGTGGGTTCATCAAATATGAGGACCTCTGCATCTTGCGTTAATGCCCTGGCTATCAACACAAGTTTTCTTTGTCCTCCACTTAAGCTTATATATGGTTTGTCCGCTATGTTTTCTATTCCTACGAAGCGAATGGATTCCATGGCTGTTTTTTTGTCTCTTTCAGACGGTGAAGAGAACATGCCTATATAGGGGCTCCTGCCCATGAGCACAACGTCAAATACTGTGTAGGGGAATGAGACATTGTGTTCCTGGGGCAGGAAGGATAGTTTTTTGGCTAATTCTTTACTATTCAGCAGGTGTATGGGTTCATTGTCGATGATTATGCTTCCACGCTGGGGCCTCACGATGTTATCTATACACTTTAGTAGTGTGGATTTACCTGCACCGTTGGGACCGAGTATGGCGCATATCTCACCTTTCCTTAATGAAAACGCTATTTCTTTCAGAATGGTCTCTGTTCCATAACTAAAGTACAGGTCATTCACCATTAAGGCATTACTATTCATATCCCCTCCTTTGTTTCCTGTATAGGTATGCAAAGAATGGGGCTCCTATGAATGAAGTTAGTATCCCTATGGGTATCTCTCCAGATGTTGCACTCCTTGCTATGTCATCAACAAGGACTAGAAATATACCTCCCGTTATCATGCTCAGGGGGAGAGCTTTGGTATTGTCACTTCCAACGAGCAGACGTGATATGTGAGGTATTACTAGACCCACCCATCCTATAATGCCTACTATACTGACGCTTGATGCTGTTATGATGGTTGAGAGAACTATGGTTATTTTACGGATCATATTGACGTTTACCCCTAATGACTTTGCTTCATCGTCGTTTAGAGAGGCCATGTTTATTTGCCATCTCATCAGGTAAAGCATGAAGGTTGATATAGCAATTACAAGCATAGCAGGCCATATATTCCAGCCTACACCGGAGAAACTGCCCATGATCCAAAAAACAATTTCTGGTAGTTGATTTTGTGTGTCGGCAAAGTATTTAGCCATACCAAGCAGTGAGGAAAAAAATGCTCCGACTACTATGCCGGATATTACAAGTCCAAGCACGGGCAACTCGTTGCCTCTTTTTGCTAACATGAAGGATAGGAAAACTGAAAGCGTTCCAAACAGGAATGCTAGTGTTTCTGTAACATACAGGTTTTGGTTGAGTAGTATGGCGAGAGCTGCTCCAAATGCTGCTCCTGAGGCTACACCGAGTATGTCTGGAGATACTAAAGGATTTTTAAAGATCCCCTGATAGGATATACCTGCAACACTGAGACCGCCGCCCACCAGTATGTCAAACACGATCCGCGGTAGCCTTATCTGATATATAATAGTACGGTAGATGCCACCCCGGTGTCCCAGGATGACACCTACGACTTGAGGAGGTGTAATATGATATGTTCCGATACACAAGGAGGCGAATACGACGCATGCGAGTAGGGCTACCGGGATGATTTTCGCCATGGGAAGCTGCCCTTGATTGAGATGCTTTTCATGTTGATGTTCCAGAACTCTCTATAGTAATAGGCTGCCTCCTTTCTCATACTAATATTTTTGAACAGCTTAGGATGCAGTAACTTTGCTGTCCACAGCATGCCGAGGGACGATTTTTCCGGCGTGTACCAGTTTGAATATCTGGCATTTCCATCGCTTGGTACTTTGTATACCCTCTTGTGAATGACTGCATTTATATATCTTAGTTTAGGGTTGTTGTATATATCCTGCGGGTTACCCCCCGGTCCAACGATTATGTAATCGGGATTCCATTTGAGTATGTCTTCGTCGGATATCTCGCCGAAGAAACCGGGCACGTTTCTGGCTACGTCTATTCCTCCTGCTGTGCTTATTATCTGGTGAATGAGCGTATCGAATTTACCACCCGATGTGAGCTTATTGCTTTTAGGTCCTTCATAGCTTAGATAAAGAACCTTCGGTCTTGTGGGTGCATTCTTCAGCTTGCTTTGCAAGAGTTCTATTATGCCTTTGTAGTAGTCTATGTATTTCTGCCCCTCTTTTACGTGTCCTGTGGCTGTGGCTATGGCTTTTACACTGGCTATGAAGTTCTTGATGTTGCCGAATCCAAACGTTACACCTATTACTGGGATACCGAATTTTTCTATTTTTTCATCCAGCGCTTTGGCAAATACCACGTCCACCACGAAATCCGGTTTTAAACCAACGATTGCTTCTATGTTCGCCCCTTTTGGGTATCCGACATCTTCAACTCTCTTTTTGAAGTTGGGATCAACTAAAAGAATCAAGTTTCCGGAGAAATAAGGTGTTTTTTTCACTCCGAACCCAGGGTATCCAACAAGGCCTTTTTGAGCATGTAGCATGTAAAAAAACGGTAGAGCTTGGGGGAACAGGACCACATATCTCTTTGCTGGACTGTGAATCTTGACCGTATGTCCCAGGTCGTTTACTGTTATTGTTCCAGCTATCACCTTAGTGGGGTTCCATGCTAAAACCAGGCATAGGCAGATAGCAAGCAAAATACTTACTCTTCTCATGATGTCACCTTCCCGTAATTTTTATAAGCTTGTATATAACGAACACCAAATCCACCATTTCTACAGCGTAACTCACGAGCGTAGTCTATAAAAAAATATAACCAATGTCAATGTTTTATATTTGGAAAAAAAGGGAGCAGGAGACAGCCCCCTAAGGGGCTGTTACTACCACCATTCTCTTCTGCCCATACCCCGTCCGAATCCTCTGCCTCTTCCAAATCTTCTGCCCATACCCCGTCCGAATCCTCTACCGAATCCAGGGGCTGTATCCGGCGAACCGTACCTTGGCATGTAGTCGTCAATCCTGTATACGTTCGGACTGTTGCACTTTGGACATGTAGGTCTACCCGTGCCGAATGGTTCCTCAAACTCATGTCCACATTCTGCGCATTTGAATCTCCTCATAGCCATTATGCACCTCCCTTAAATTCATTTATTATTTCTTCTATAGAGCTTTTATCGGTGGTTACTACCTTTATACCAGCGTAGGTAAGGTTTCTCTTCATTCCTTCACCTATTTCCCTTGCCACAAATACGTCTGCGTTTCCGACTATTTCTGGAATTATCCTTCCTGCACCTAACCCCCTTGCCCCTTCAGTGCTGCCTTCAGACTTCTTGATCATGCCTGGTATAGGGTTTTCTACTAGTATCCTGTCGATTATCTCTCCGTTTTGAACCTCTATTTTAGTTATGTACTTGCTCAATGAAACGTGTTTTGAAACTGTTTTACCATTGTTCGTCGGAATAGCTATTATCATGTTTAGTTCCTCCTATAAGTATTGCTTCGCCGTTTATAAGCGCTTTTACTACTTTTTCTCTGGCCCTTTTTAGTATTCTTGCGAACGTGGTTCGGGAGATATTCATCCTGTCTGCTGCTTCCTCCTGGTACATGCCAGAGTAGTCAGCCAACCTTAGTGCTTCGAGTTCGTCCTCGTTTATTACAGTGTAGTTCAACATTCTCAATGGTGTGTTGCAGGGCTTGAAGCACCTGACTCTGGCATTTATATTGATGATTCTCTCCTTTTTTCTTCTCCCCCGTCTATGTCTCATATCATTTTAATTTTAGTCATATGTTCAAAATTTTCAAGGCAGTTAAAATGTTGACAATCTTTTTCCAATAGCATATTAACTCCCAATAGGAGGATAGAATGTTTAACGATTTGAGTGAGAAGCTCAACTCTGTCTTCAAGAAGATAAAGGGAAGAGGGGTTATAACAGAGCAGGATCTCAAACAGGCCCTTAAGGAAATAAAGTTTGCTCTTTTAGAAGCGGATGTTAATTTCAAGGTTGTTAAAGGCTTTATAAAAGAGGTTGAAGAGGATTTAAAGGGCAAGGATCTAGAGAAGAGCCTTACCCCGGGGCAACTCATTGTGGATTCTGTCCACAGGAAGATAGTTGAACTGCTGGGAGGAGAAGCGACTACACTTTCAATCACATCAACACCATTTATTATTATGCTTGTAGGACTTCAAGGGTCTGGCAAGACGACGTCCGCTGCGAAACTTGCCCTATTTTTTAGAAAGAAAGGAAGACAACCGCTGCTTGTTGCCTGTGATATATATAGACCAGCGGCTGTAAGGCAGCTTGAGGTGCTGGGCAGACAGGTGGGTATTCCTGTGTTCAGCGAGGATAAGAAGGATCCTGTTAAAATAGCAGAGGACTCTGTAGAGCATGCAAAGAAAACAGGGAGAGACATAATCATAATGGATACGGCAGGCAGGTTGCATGTGGATGACGAACTTATGCAGGAACTGAGGAGAATGAAGAAAGTAGTAAGCCCTAACGAGGTTCTGTTTGTTGCTGATGTTATGATAGGTCAGGAAGCTGTTAATGTAGCTGAGGTGTTTGAGAGGGAAGTGGGATTGACAGGTTTTCTCTTTACCAAGATGGATTCAGATGCTAGGGGTGGTGCTGCGCTCTCCGTTATGAGGATAATTGGTAAACCTATAAAGTTTGCTGGGGTAGGAGAGAAACTGAACGACCTGGAGCCGTTCTATCCGGACCGTGTAGCCTCCAGGATTCTGGGTATGGGGGATGTGCTTACTCTCATAGAGAAGGTGAGAGAACAACATGATGATGAAGAAGCAAGGCAGCTTGCCAGAAAGTTGAAGAAGCAAGAGTTTAGTCTTGAAGATTATTTGGAGCAGATAAGAAAGATTAAGAAAATGGGATCGCTTAGCAGTATTATAAAGATGATTCCAGGGCTTAACAAGATCAAGATTGACAATTTTGAGGAGTTTGATATACAGATGAAGCGCATAGAGGCTATGATCCTCTCTATGACTAAGGAGGAGCGTAGGAACTACAAGATTATCAATGCCAGCAGGAAAAGAAGGATAGCAAAGGGTTCGGGCACGCGGGTGCAGGACGTGAATAAGTTGCTCAAGCAGTTTTCGGAGATTCAGAAAATGATGAAGGGTATAAATAAAACAAAGGCTTTAGAACTTATGAAAAAACTAGGGATTAACAGTTAAAGGAGGATAAGGTAGTGATTACCATTCGTTTGAAGCGCCTTGGGAAAAAGCACAGGCCCTTTTATAGGATTGTTGTTACGAATGTGAGAAGCAAAAGGGATGGAAGGGTTATTGATGAAATTGGGTATTATGACCCTTTTAAAGAGACGGATAAGATTAAGTTGGACAGAGAAAAGTTTGAGGAGTGGGTTAAGAAAGGTTCAACTGTGTCAGAAACGGTAAAAAATCTCATTAAAAGGGTGGGGTGATGAAAGAACTGGTGGAATGCATTGTAAGGGCTTTAGTTGATGAGAATAGTGAGGTTTCTATTAGAGAAGTAGAGGGTGAAAAAACCGTTATTATAGAAGTTATGGTTGATGAGAACAACAGAGGTAAGGTTATAGGTAAACAGGGTAACATAGCGAGAGCTATAAGAACGATTTTGAATGCCTCTGCTATGAAGAGAGGAAAAAAGGCTGTCTTAGAGATACTCTAAGGGAATGAACATTTATGTGGTGACCATATTCCCGGAGATGTTTGACTCGGTGTGGGGAGTGTCCATCATCAAGAGGGCTCAGGAAAGGGGGTTAGTGAACATAGAGACTGTTAATCTCAGAGATTTTACAACGGACAAGCATAGGACAACCGATGACTACCCGTATGGTGGTGGTGCTGGTATGTTGATGAAAGTGGAGCCTATTTATAGGAGCCTTGAGTATATAAAGAGAAGAGACCCTCACGTTTACCGAGTTTTGTTGAGTCCTCAAGGTAGATTGTTTACCCAGAGGGTAGCAGAAGAGCTTTCGGGCAAAGGAGCTATAGCCCTCGTGTGCGGTAGATACGAGGGTTTTGACGAGAGAGTTAAGCATTTCGTTGATGATGAACTGTCAATAGGCAAATTTGTGTTGAGCGGTGGAGAAATTGCAGCTATGGTCATTGTTGATGCGGTTGTTAGGCTTATTCCAGAGGTGCTGGGGAATAGGGAATCATTGAGAGAGGAAAGTTTCAACGATGGTCTTCTTGAATATCCTCAGTACACAAGACCCAGAGAGTTTATGGGTCTCAAGGTTCCCGAGGTGCTTTTGAGTGGAAATCACCGTGCTATCAAAGAATGGAGGCTGAAGAAGGCCCAGGAGAGAACTCTAATGAAAGCGGGAGAAGCAGATGGATAAGTTGAGACTCTTTGAAGAGGATATGAAGTCCAAATACGGGAAGGAAATCCCGGAATTGTGGCCCGGAGACTTTGTAAACGTATATTTGAAGGTTAAGGAAGGGAATAAGGAGAGGATTCAGGTTTTCTCCGGCGTGGTGATAAGAAGAAGGGGTTCTGGTATAAACAAAACGTTTACGGTGAGGAAAGAGTCTTTTGGGGTTGGGGTTGAGAAGGTTTTTCCCTACTATACCCCCACCATAGAGAAGGTTGAGGTTGTGAGCAGGGGTAAGGTTAGGAGAGCCAGACTTTATTACCTAAGAAAGAGGAGAGGAAAGGCTGCCAGGATCAAGAGAAAGAGGTAGCCTATCTCTTGGCAGGGAAGCAGAGAATATAGCCTCGTCGCTAGTTAGAAAAAAGGGTTATTCTATAGTGGAGGTTAATTATAGGTGTAGGAGAGGTGAGATAGATATAATAGCGAAAAGGGGTGACGTGTTTGTTTTTATAGAGGTTAAAGCGAGAAGTACAACGGTTTTCGGGCATCCCCTTGAATATATTAACGAGGCTAAAAGGAAGAGGGTCAGGGTCTGTGCTAGGGAATTTCTCAAAAGGTTGGGTATCAACGAGCATGAAGTGAAAGTGAGGTTCGATGCTATAGGAATAGTAGAAGATGATGTTGTGTGGGTTGAGAACGCTTTTTAGATGGGAGGGAAAATGATTAAATTTGTGAAGTTGGTCACGGGTGAGACAGTGATAGGTTCGTACAATGAGGTAACAGATTCTATTGAGGATGTTGCACTTGTCCAGTTGCTTCCAGGTTCCAACAATGTTCACATGGCCATTGTGCCTTATGGTTTTCCGTTTGAGGAGAAGGTCACCGGAAGGATTTCCATGGATAAGGTGATATACGAGTTTGAGAATCCGCCGGGAGAGTTAGTAAACAAGTATCTTGAGGCAAAGAGCAATATAAAGATAAGTTCTTCTATGCCTGGTGAGAGCGCCAAGGACTTGTTGGATATTATAAAAAAAGATTAATCATCAAACAGTATTAGGGGGAGGGATGTGCCCTCTTTTACGTCTCCCCTGTTTTCATCTGCTATTATGAGCCCATCTGCAGAGACTGCTGTGTAGAAATTATCTGTTGTTTGATTTTCCTTTGGGGTACATAGGAAGTTTCCATCTCTGTACTCTACATCCACCCTTATGAGGTAGGTTTTACCGATTCTGGAGTGTATCGGTTTTGTTAATATTCCTTGAACAATAGAAAACTTATCCTCTTTTCTGCCAGACAACTTGTAGGCTGAGGGCTTTAGATATATGTAGGCTGTGCTGAACAGAGCAGATGGCCATCCCGGCATGCCAAAGATGGGTTTCTCATTTTTTGTTCCGAATAACATGGGTTTCCCCGGCTTTATCGCTGTTTTTTCAAGCATTATATTTACGCCGAGTTTTCTGAATACTTCCTTCGTGTAATCGGCACTTCCTCTGCTGGAGCCTCCCGTTGTAACAACCATATCACTCCTATCCATCGCTGTTGCTATTCGTTTTCCCATGTCTTCCACAGAGTCTTTAGCGTGCCCGAAATACACGATGTCGCATCCCCATTTGTTGAACAGGCCCTTGAGAATGTAGAAGTTCGAGTTGAATACGCTATCTATACTGGTTTTCTCCCCAGGAAATGCTACTTCATCTCCTGTTGTTATTAAACCCACTATCGGTTTCCTATGGACGCTAACACGAAGTATTCCTGCATAGAAAAGCAGAGACATAGTCCTTGTGGAAACCATTTCTCCTTTTTTTGCTATTACCTTTCCTTTTTTAAACTCCATTCCCACTAGATTCATGTTTCTGTGTGGTTGTGGTATAATGCTAAGCTCTATGCATTCTTCGCTTACGGGAATAGTGTTTTCGAGTTCGACCACTGCTTTTACCTGGTCAGAGAGCAGATTTCCTGTGTTTACTCTTACAGCAGTGTCTTTGTCTAATGCATCCATAGATGGCACGAGTTTATATTTTTTCAGGGTCGTGTCTGATATGGCATATCCATCCATGGCGGCACGGGTAAAGGTTGGTGAATCCTGCGGTGCTGTGATATCCTTGCTGAGTGTGAGGCCATAGCTTTCGTTGGTGTATACCTCTAAGGACTCTGTGGGCTGTATGCGCTCTGAGATGATTTTTAAAGCTTCTTTAACTGAAACCATTAACACCTCCCGAATGGGCATATAGGGTACGTACAGTGTTCGCAAAAATGACAGAGTCCCCCGAGTGCGTATCTGGATATCTCAGCATTTGTCATTCTGTCTTTGGCGAGTATCCTGGGGAGGAATATGTCAAGTGCGCTTGCCTTGTAGAATAGTGCACCCGCTGGTATGATACACACGCTAACGCCTTCAAAATATCCCATGGTAAAGTTATTTGCTGGCTGTATGGGATTGCCTTCCCTTATAAACTTTACTCCGCACCTTTTCAAAGCTGTTTTGGTCACGTCATCCGGATCAACACTTGAGCCTCCTGTTACCATTAACAACTGCGTGTCTATCAGCTCATCAAATACGTTTTTAATCATTTTTATGTCGTCTGCAGCAATTCTTACTCTTTCAATTACCACCCCAAACTTGCTGAGCTTGCTCCTTATTTTTGTTTCAAATCTGTCCTCTACCAATCCGTTATATATTTCGTTTCCTGTGATTATTAGGTTTGCTTTTTTGATTTTGTACGGTACCACCTTGACTATAGGTTTGCTTGCGATGTTTTTAGCTTTTTCAAGTGTTTTTCTCTTTGAGAAAAGAGGTATTATTCGGAAGGAAGCTACAAGTTTTGAATGTTCCACTGGAAAGTTGTTGCCTATGGTTGGGAATGAAAGTTCCTTGATGTTGTTTAGTTTGAACAATCTGTTTATGTCAACTTTGAACAGACCCTTTATTGCTGAATAGAATGATATTTTCCCTTCAGATGGCTCGTCTGGGAAATATATGTTGTCTCCGGCTAAGTACGGCGCTAATTCTGTTGCGAAATCGTTTTCGTGAACATCGTCTTTGGCGGGTTGGAACTTGTATATGTAATGTTTTCCGAGGCTTCTCAGAACAGGGATATCTTCCTTCTTTATCACGTAGCCCTTCTTAAAGAAAGCCCCTTTGAAGTTGTTATCTTTATCTATCTTTGTGATATCATGTTCAAGGCTCAGTCCCACAGCTTTTTCTATAGGGATTTTGGTCTTTTTCATAGTATTTGGCTCAGGAATTGTTTTAGTCTATCGTTTTTTGGATGATTAAATATTTCCTCAGGTGTCCCCATTTCTATAATCTTACCAGCATCCATATAAACTATCCTATCTGCTGCTTCCCTTGCAAAGCCCATCTCATGGGTAACGACAACCATTGTTATACCCTCGCTTGCCAGTCTTTTCATTATGTCCAATATTCCTCCCACCATCTCAGGATCAAGCGCACTTGTTGCTTCGTCGAATAGCATTATCTTTGGATTCATTGCCAGCGCTCTTGCTATAGCTACTCTTTGTTGCTGTCCCCCTGACAGGTTGCCAGGATATTCGTTGGCTTTGTCTGCTATTCCTACCTTGTTGAGGAACTCCATGGCGATCTCTTTGGCTTGTTCCTTGTTTCTCTTTCTGACGAGTATCTGTGCAAGCATCACATTTTCGAGGACAGTCATATGGGGGAACACATTAAAGTGTTGGAACACCATACCTATGTTAGCTCTTATCTTTGTGAGGTTTGCTTTAGGATCTGTAACCTCTACCCCGTCGACTACAATTCTTCCTGAATCAATATCTTCAAGCTGGTTGATGGTTCTTAAGAAGGTTGTTTTACCTGAGCCTGAGGCCCCGATAATTACAACTACCTCACCTTTTTTGACGGTCAGTGATACATCCCTTAAGGCTTGTACACCATTGGGGTATGTTTTGGTTACGTTTTCTGCAATGATAATATTTCCGTTTTCACTCACCCTGAGCCAGTCTCCTTTCAATATATCTGTCGAGCAAAGATAATGTGTAGGTCATGATAAAGTACAGGGCAGCGACAGTGAACCACACCTCAAATGGACTAAATGTAGAAGAAACCACTTCCCTGCCAGCTTTGGTTAACTCGGTGATGGATATGATAGATAGGAGTGATGAGTCCTTGATGAGTGAAATAAACTGTCCTGCAAGTGCTGGAAGCACTCTTTTTACGGCTTGGGGTATGATTATGTGTCTCATGATTTGGAAGTAGTTCATGCCAAGGGCAAGGGAGGCCTCTGTTTGCCCTCTGGGTATGGATTGTATGCCTGCTCTGATGATTTCTGCTACATATGCTCCTTCAAAGGCTGCCAGAGCGAAGGCTCCGGCTATGAAGCGGGTCATGTTGAATATGGTGCCTATGAAGAAGTACACTATGAATATCTGAACAAGCAATGGTGTTCCACGGATGAGTTCTATATATGTTGTTGATAGATTGCTGAGCAAAGGGTTGTTTGATATTCTCATCAACCCAGCTATAAATCCTATTACCAGTGCCGCTATTATTGAGGCAATGGAGATCTTTATGGTCATAAACAGGCCTTGTAGTAGTGGTCCAGGCTGGTAATAGGAGTCATAGCCTACGGGTTCGTCCTGTACAACTATACTTCCTTTTTTCAGCTTGGTGTGTTCTACTTTTATTTTGATTATTTTCTTGTTGAGGGTTTCTATGGTGAGTACCCCGTTGGAATAACTCTTTACGAAGCCGTTTGCAGGTGAATTTATTTGTTTTTCACCGTGATAGATGATGTAGGATGGAACAGCTCCCCAATTCCATGAGTAGTTTATCCTCATGCTGGCTCTGTAAATGAAGAAGCCTATGCCCACAAGCACAAGGACATAGGCTATATTCCAGAGCAGCTTACTTCTCTTGCTCCGTCTCCTCATGGTGTGTTATTGAACCTTGTTTATCCAACCCTTGACGTTTACAAACCATTTCTTGTAGAGTTTCTCGTACAGGCCGTCGTGCTTTATTTGTCTAAGGAAATTATTCAGCCAATTCATGAAGTCTGGATCGCCCTTTCTTATTGCCCATCCAAGAGGCTCGTATGTGAATGGTTTGCTTAGGAACACTAATTTGCCTTTCCCTTTTGTTTCGTAGAATATTGTATTGTAAGGTTTATCATACACGAAGGCGTCTGCCCTTCCCTGCAATACTTGCATGACAGCTTCTTCCTCTGTGCCAAATGCTTCTATCTTTGCCCTAGGCATGTACTTTCTTGCAGCAAATTCACCGGTGGTTCCAAGCATACATGTTACAGTGTATTTGGGATTGTTCAGATCCTTATAGCTCTTGATTTTACCCGCCCATTTCTTGTTAAGGAGTATCGTTTGTCCTACGACAAAATACGGATTAGCGAAATTGACCTTCAGATTTCTTTTCTGGGTGATTGTCATTCCGCTTATGATGATGTCAAATTTTCCTGTCAGGAGTGCCGGTATGATTCCGTCCCAATCTGTGTTGATGATTTTGAGTTTTACACCCATAGCATTTGCCATGGCTTTTGCAATATCCACATCAAATCCGATTATTTGCCCTGACCTGCTTCTCATTTCAAACGGCATATATCCAGCATTTAATCCTACCTTCAGCACTCCCCTATGGATTATCTGGTAGAGGGTGGAGCTTTTCCATAGCTTCAGGTCAGAGGCATGTGTTATGCTTGAGAAAAATACCAAGGTGAATACACTCATCAGTACGACCAAAAACTTCCTCATAGGAACCTCCTTTCTAAGTTATTAATAGTATTTTCCCTCGTCCAATAGCTCACTTATCATCATTTGAGTCCCGCACCGTGGGCATTTGGGGATTTCTTCCTTGGGGACGTATATTATTTCTGTGTATCCACACTTAGGACATTTAACTTCAATGGGTTCTATAGTGGTTATCTTTCCACTGCTGTTACTCATGTACACTCCCCCCTTGGCAATTATACATATACGGTTTGTGAATGCAAACACAAAAAAGGTATCTAAGATATTGTATATATTAAATTATTGTTTTTTCTTGACCGATAATTAGGAATAGTTGTATGATTAGTTATGTGAACTAGGATTTTTTAAAGGAGGGTAAATTATGAAAAGAGGGGTTTTGACAACCATCTCGTCCAAGCTATGGCTCCTTGTCGCCCTTATTGTAGTTGGTTTTGTAACCTTTATGTCTCTCAATTGGTGGCTTAGTACTGAGACCAAGAGCTTCGAGATCCAGAAGGAAAGAATATTTTCCATAGAGATGACTGTTTTGAAACTTCGTTCTGACGAGAAGAACTTTCTTATGAGGAAAAATCTTCAGTATGTGAGAGATTTCAAAGAGAGCGTTGAGAAACTTAAGGAACTTACAAAAAGTGTTGGCGTATTCGGTTTTTCCACAGTCCCCCTTGAAAGAGCTATAGAAGCTTACGAGAAAGCCTTTTTAGGGGTTGCTTTGGCGGAAAAGAAAGCTGGCTTGAGTGAGAATAAAGGATTGAGGGGAGAATTGAAAAGAGCGGTGGAGAAGATTGAATCTCTATTGAGAGGAATGGGGGAATACAGGTTGTATTCTGATATTTTATTGCTGAGAAAATACGAAAAGGATTTCTTTCTTAGGGAAACGCCGGTTTATGTGGAGAAGTTTAGCTTGGTTTTTGAGAAGTTTGTAAGCGATGTTGAAAACAGTGATCTTTCTGAGAAGACTAAATCTCAGGTATTGAAGCTTGCTGAAGACTACAAGAATAGATTTCTTGGAGTTGCCAGGCTTTATCAAAAGATAGGCTTGAATGAAAATGAAGGATTGAGGGACATCATGAGAAGGATGGCTGCTAGATACTTTGCCATGATGGATAGGTTTCAAAAGGTGGCCAAAGCCTATTATATGCACAGGATAAAAGCCATCAGAATGGTGAGCGTGCTTGTCAAAGTGCTTGTGGCTATTATACTTATAGCTATTCTCGTTTATATAAGATCTTCCATCAACAAGTCTATAGCCTGGTTTGTTGAATCTGCCAAGTCCCTGTTTAGGGGTGATAAAATAGTGCTTGGTAAAAGGATAGAGTTGCTGGCTGAGGATGAACTGTCCGAGGTTGGGCATGCGTTTAACAAGTATATCGAAGCAGTTGAAAAATTGATTGTTAAACTTAAGGCAGATGTGAACAGTATGAGCTCCGTATCCACTCAGATATCTAGTGCGTCTGAGGAGCTTGCATCCACGATGAAGGATCAGAGCAGTCAAACACAATCCGTTGCCTCGGCAATAGAGGAACTCGCTGCTACATCCAATTCTATAGGCAAATCCATAGAGGAAACGAAGGAAAGTGCGGAGGAGTCGGCCAAATTGACAGAGAATGGTAGTAGAATAATAGAACAGTCGATACGATCATTGGATTCTATAAAGAACCAGGCTGATAATCTTGGCGAGATGATACTTAAGTTGAGGGATTTCTCGAAGAGCATAGGAGATATAACGAGTGTAATAAACGACATAGCGGATCAGACTAATCTGCTTGCTTTGAATGCTGCCATAGAAGCCGCGAGGGCTGGCGAGCACGGTAAAGGGTTTGCCGTGGTTGCCGACGAGGTGAGAAAACTTGCAGAAAGGACCGGGGAGGCTACGAGGAAGATAAGCGAGATTATAGGAGCATTACAGGATGAAACGGAGTTGCTTAATGAGGAGATGAAAAAAGCTGCTCAGGAGGTTGATGAGGGTAAGAAGTTGGGAGAGGAATCCTTAGAAACCCTGGAAGGGATAGTGGAGTCAAGCAAGAGAATACTTGCAGAGGCAACAGAGGTGGCTTCCGCTGTGGCTGAGGAAAATGCCACCATAGATGATATAAACATTAATGTCCAGCAAATATCCCGCGGTCTTGAGGAAAGCACATCCGTTGTATCAGAAGTGTCATCAACAGCGCTAAAGCTTGCTTCGATGTCGGAGGAACTTAAAAGGCTCACGGAAAAGTTCGAAACTGGAGACTAGTTGGTTTTGTATTTATAAAAAGTTTGTGTGTTTAAGCAGATATTAGTGTAGCATCATAGAAGAAGGCGCTGATTAAGAACGAGAATAGGAGTACTTTCGTCCAGTGAGAGAGGTGTTGTGTCATCTAGGTTTCGTTTATGTAGGTGTAGATGACGAGTAGTTGCACGGCATAGGATTTACGCATGGGAAGAGGACTTTAGATCGTTTGCTTTTACTGAGGCAATCAGCTTTACCGTGGCTTCTCCTGTGGATTGGATATTGGAGAATTTGCTTATGGTGTGTGATAAAAGAAAAGGTCAGCCTTAGATGTAATGAGATTGCAGCGATAAGGGTGGTTTTATTGTAAGGAGAGTTTATGAGAATAAAAATAGAATTGGTTGGCAATAAAGAAATAGTGTTGCCTTTAGGCTTTAACGAAAGCCTTCAATGGTTAATCTATAGCTTGATAAAAGATGACTGGCTCCACAATGTTGGTTTTTTGTCGAAAAAAAGAAGTTTTAGACTGTTTGTATTCTCGGAAATTATAGAAAAAGCTAAATTCGATAAAGAAAAAAGAGTTTTTATATTCCCAAACGTCATAAGCTTTTATGTGGCTTCTTGTGTAGATTGGATTTTAGAAAAACTGGCGGTGAGTTCCATAAATTTGGATACGTTGAATATGAACAACAATGAACTGTCGATTTCGTCAATATCGGTACTTCCAAAAGAAAAAATACAATCAAACGCAACCACCATAAAAACGCTTTCGCCTATTGAAGTTCACTCTACACTCGAAAAGGATGACAAGAAAAGCACATATTATTATTCGCCTTTTGATGGCAAATTTTCCGAGCTCATAAATGAGAATCTAAAGAAAAAATGGGAAGCGTTTTATAAAGAGCCGTGCCCTTATGATATTGACATTAAACCTGCTGGCAAAAACAGAAAAAGACCTGTCAGGTTCGGCGTGAGAAATCGTTATATTATGATAAACGGCTACGATGGGTTTTTCACAGTAAAAGCCGAGCCGACTTTCCTAAAATTCGCCTTAGATGTGGGTTTAGGTAGCAGAAACGCTCAAGGTTTTGGCATGGTGGAAGTGGTAAGGGAAAAGAAAAGAGAACAAAAAAGAAGCGTTAAAGGTGCGTATAGTGAGTAAAACTAAAAAATGGTATAAGGTTATTTTCAGGCAGGTTCAATCCATTCACATAGGTGCGGGAAGTTACGGTGTAATTAATGAAACACGGATTTTTATTCCCGGCTGGACAATGTGGGGAGCAATGACAAAGGCGTATAATTTAAAAAATTAACAAAAATGAAAAATTTTGCTATGATTCTTGTTAAAGCTATATAATGCAATTGGAGGAAATATGCTCGAAGAATTAGTTAATTACGCAAATTGGTTAAAGAATGATTTTGAAGAGTTGTTTGAAGGAGGCGTAACAGAAGGTTTGCATGTTTATATTGAGATTGAAAAAAATGATAATGCAGAGTATGAATTTGAATATAATAGTATTTTTTATTCTAAAAAAACAGAAAATATAGAATTTGATGAATTATTAAATGAATTAAAGAAAAGAGAAATTATCTCAGAA
>CAZERD010000003.1:0-63376 GCA_964515405.1 uncultured Desulfurellales bacterium | reverse complement strand
AATATAATTTTACCCCCCGGGGCGCTCGTTCCAGTGGCCTATAGTGCTATAACTTCAAGTAGGAAGGGGGAATTAATATCTGCGGCTGTTGCGGTGGGGATACCCCGCGATAGATCCCTCAATGGGCTCATTATGGAATATGAGTCTGTGGGAAAGGATCGTGAGGAAGCTGAAAGGATAGTGAGGGAAATGGTTGAATGGGGTATGGCACACAGGGACTATGAGGTAGAGAGAATTGAGAGTATTGCTGTATCTCATGTTGTTGAGAATCATGGGGCTGTGTTTGCTTGTGTGACACTGTGGTATGAATAGGTACTACTGCGCAACGAGTGATTTTGAGAGGGCAGGTATCGTGATAGTGGGAGTTGGGTATGATGGTACATCTTCTTTCAGACCTGGCTCCCGCTTTGGACCCCAAGCTATAAGAGAAGCTTCCTACAGCATAGAATCGTACAGCCCCTATGCAAGAAAGGATTTGAGATCTTTAAGGATATGTGATATGGGTGACATTCCTCTCCCTTATGGGGATAAGGACCTTATACTGAAGATTATTGCGTCATTTACAGGGAAGGTAATATCTAAGGGCAAGAAACTTGTATCTCTGGGGGGTGAACACTTGATAAGCCTTCCCATAATTGAGAATTACAGCAGGAAATATAATGATCTTGTTGTTATTCATGTGGATGCCCACAGTGATCTTGTGGATTCTTACATGTCGGAGAAGGTTTCTCATGCTACTGTTATGAGAAGGGTGGCTGAGGTTATCGGTTTTGAAAATCTGTTTCAGTTTGGGATAAGGAGTTTGACAGAGACAGATATGCTTCTCCCGTTGAGGGATTCCAATATGTTTATGTTTTCTTTGGGTGGTATATCTGATTGTATTGATAGGATAGGGAACAGACACGTTTATATTACGTTTGATTTAGATGTTTTTGACCCCTCTGTGTTGCCTGGTACCGGGACCCCAGAACCGGGTGGTATAACCTACAGGGAGTTTATAGAGTTTGTAGATTGGTTGAGCAACCTCAATGTGGTTGGTATTGACGTGGTGGAGCTCAGTCCACATTACGATACATCAGGTATTTCCGCTGTTGTTGCTGCCAGTGTGGTCAGGGAAATGTTGCTCTTATAAATTCTGGTTCTATTTCCTCAAGCCTTTTTATGGTTATATCCGCTATAGGTGATGGATTATCTGAGATAAATATTGATGTCATACCGAGTTTTTTTGCAGGTAGCAGATTTGCTTCAACATCGTCAGCCATGGCATATCTATTTGCGTTGTATGTTTCTTTGATTCTAGCGTATGTTTGCATGTAGGGTTTCCCAAGGAAATCTGTGCTAACTATGTCTATTATGTCGTCAAATATTCCTTTAAGATTCATAGTGCTTATAACGCTTTCCGCGTGCTTTCGGGGTGCGTTTGTGAATATAATTTTCTTTGCGTCTATTGCTTTCAATTTTTCTTTGAGTTTTATATTGGGCATGAGTAAGCCATTTATGTCTATATCATGAACGTAGTCTAAAAAGTGGAAAGGATCTATTTGGTAGTCCTTCATGAGTCCCAGAAGTGTGGATTTGAATTTTATCTTGTATGCGTTTCTGAGCGGTTGTACTTCTTCATGTGGGATGTTCAGGTATCTTTCCATGTAGAGGTCTATCCTTGCGTTTATCCTTTCAAATACCCCTGTATCCTTTGAGTAGAGTGTATTGTCAAGGTCCACCAGGAATAAGTTCATTGAGTATCTCCTCTATTCTTTGTAGTTGGTTTGCGTTTATCTTCTCAATATACTGTTCACCTCTGTTTCCGAGCAGAGAGAGTTCTGCTGGTGTTTTGTTGTATATATCTGTAAGTATCTCTGAGAGTTCTGCTATATTTGTGGGATCGTTTATTACTACTCCTCCACCTGATGACTCCACCAGCTCGTAATATCCTGTGTGTTTGCTCACTGCCACCGGAAGTCCGCAGGCCATGGCCTCAATTACAACGTTGCTTGAAGCGTCAAATAAGGAAGGATAGATGAGAACATCGCTCCCACGGTACAGTAGTGACATATCCTTCACCCTCCCCAGTACTATGATTCTGCCGTTTAGACCCATTTTCCTTATCTTCCTTGTGAAGTACTTTTCCTGACCTGAACCGGCTATCAATAGTTTGGCGGAGGGTATTTTAGGCATGGTAACCTTGAAGGCATCAATCAGATAGTCCAAGCCCTTTAGCATATGGTTTGTAGAAGCGAATAGAAACAGAAATCCATGTATACCCAGTATCCTTTCTAGCGTTTTTCTTGCCTTATTTTTGTTTCTGCTGTTGAATACTGATCTGTCAACTTCGTTATATATAACGGTTATTCTGCTCTCGCTGATGCCGAAGTATTCCACGAGGTCTTGTTTTACCATTTTTGATGGGGCTATAAAGACCTTTGTACTTTTGCATTTGAAGTTTATTTTCTCTATGAGGAGCACAGTGTGGTGGTAGGGAGAAAGCATTCTCTTGAGTCTGTGGTAGGTTATGGAAAGTGGGTTTCTGAACCTCAATAGTGACTGATGAGCGTACTTGAGATGAACTCCGCCCCCTGCCCTGAATACGTCTGTGCAGAAGGTTTTGCCAAAGCCGAATGTTATATACCCTCTTTTTCTCATTGTGTTGGACTGAATGTAGGCACTTAATGAGAAGGAAAGTGTTCTCAGCCACGGGGGAAACGGTATGTAAGGTACTGCGATTACATTCCTTGCGTTTATAGGTTTCTCCACTTTTCCCACCATGAGAGCTACATCCCATCCATTCTTACTCAGGTAGTTGTATAAGTTTAGTATGAATCTTTCCTGCCCCCCGTAGTTTGATAGTTTTTTATATATGAGGCATACCTTCTTTTTGTTGACAAACATGATTGAGATTATAGATTATTAGCATCAAAGGGGCAAGCTATGGATTATGGGAAACTCATTAAGGTGCAGGAAGCCTTGTCCAGAAAAGTGGTTGTGAAACCACTTGAGGGTGAGGTTGAACTTGTTGGCGGAGTTGATGTTGCTTTTGATAGGAACACCAATACTGCTTTTGCCGCCATATGTGTACTTGACAGAGCATTAAGCCTTGTGGATCTCAGTGTAGGCATAACTTCTATAAGAATGCCTTATATACCGGGTTTTCTTTCTTTTAGAGAGTTTCCTCCCATATACAGAGCTTTTAAAAACCTGAGGGTTATGCCGGATGTGTTTATACTTGATTCTCAAGGCATAGCCCATCCCCGTAAGTTGGGCTTGGCGAGCCATTTTGGTGTAATACTCGGGGTTCCGTCTATAGGTTGCGCCAAAAGCAGGTTGATAGGGAGCTATAAGGAGGTTGGAGAAAAACAATGGGATTTTAGTTTACTTTACGATGGCAATGATGTAATAGGATATGTCGTGAGAACCAGAAGGGGGGTTAAGCCAGTATTTTTGTCGGTGGGGCATCTTGTGGACCTTGAAAGTAGTTTTGAGGTGGTGAAGATGTTCGTCGCTGGGTATAGGTTGCCAGAACCGACCAGGCTTGCCCATATATACGCAGATAAGGCTAAGAAAGGTCTGTTGAAGGGGGCTTGAGGTTGTGAGGTTTGTTTATTGCGTGTTGGCTGGGGGCAGAAGCTATAGGTTTGGAGGAGATAAAAGGCTAAGCTTGCTGGGGAATAGGAGGCTTATAGATTATCCTATTACATTGTTGAACAGGTATGGGGTCCCAGTTTATGTATCTGGTAGGTTTAATGATGAACTATTTGGAGATATTGAACTTATAAGAGACGAAGAACCCTTTGGTGGTCCTCTGTGTGGGGTTTATAGTGTTATGAAAAAAGTTGAAGCTGATGGGTATGTTTTTCTTAGTGGTGATATGCCGTTTGTGAATAAGAATATGGTGGACGCAATAGTTGAAACCCTTGAAAGTGGGTCAAGTGCTGTTATGTTTGAGTGCGAGGGTAATTGGACGCCTCTTCCACTTGGTTTATCAAGAAGGGTGTTTGAGTTTTTTAAATATCAAGGCTGTGGCAATAGAAGGATAAAGGAACTTATAGATTCATTTGGTGTTGATGTGCTTAAATGGAAAACTTGCACGAATCTTTTCAACATTAATACTAAATATGATTTAACTGTTGCCTCGGTAATACTTGGTGGAGCAGATTCGGCGTTTGAAAGGTTCCTTGTTTATGAGAAGCAAATGGATATTTATCTGAACAATAAAAAGGTGGCCGCGCTCAATGTTACCCCTGTGTTCCTTAAGGAACTAGTGCACGGGTATTTGTACTCTAGTGGTTATGTTGGGTTGAATGATGAAGTTAGTATGGTTCAGGAGGGGCTTAAGCTATATGCTGAGGTTGTTCCTAAAGCCTACATCGTGGGCGATAAAGCTGTTTCTCTTAGACCTTCCGTTGAGATGATTAAAAATGCTATGATAGTATTTAACAACAATATATACCTACACAGCGCTGTCGGTGGCTATCATGGTGGCGCTTTGTTTTCAGAGGACGGTAAGCTTCTGTTCGTGAACGAGGATGTTAGTAAATATAATACCATAGATAAATGTGTAGGTTATGCGTTATTGAATGGTATTGATCTTGGTAAAGTGTTGTTTGTTACATCTGGGAGGTTGACATCTCTGAGCATGAAAAAGATTGTTAATAGTGGTATAAGGTTTGCTGTAAGCGGATCGAACATTACGAAAGAAGCGTTTGATGTGGCTGTTGGAAACGGGGTTGGTTTGGGGAGATATGTGAACAAGAAGAGAGAAGAGATAATTTATGGGGGAACGGATGGTTGAGTTTGAAGAGGCTTTGTCTATTATAGATACTGCTGAAGAGCTAAAAGAATGTGAGAAGGTTGGTATATATGAGGCTGTTGGGAGGGTGGTGTGCGATAAGGTCATATCTGGGTGTGATTTGCCACCATTTAATAAGGCCACTATGGATGGATTTGCTTGTAGGTATGGAGATGTAGAAGAGGGGTTGGAGTTAAGGGTCAGGGATATGGTTTACGCGGGAGATTACAAACCTGTAGAGCTTGGCAAGGGCGAGTGTGTGAGGATAATGACTGGTGCACCGGTGCCCGACTCTTGCGATACAGTGGTTGAGTTTGAAAAGACGGAGGTTAAAGGGGATAGGGTCAAAATTATTGGAAAAGTTGGCATGGGTGCGAACATAGCATACAGAGGAGAGGATCTTAAAAAGGGTGAGGTTGCTTTTGATAGGGGGACGTTAATAACACCAAGCATGATTAATCTTTTTGCTTCACTTGGAATGGCTGAGATCCCCGTCAGGAGAAGGCTCACCATAGGGATTGTGACGACCGGAGATGAACTTGTAGAAATACATGATATGCCAACTGATGGTCAAATAAGAGATTCATCCAGCTTTTCGCTTATAGCACAGATAAGGAGTGTATTTCAGATACCGAGGTTCTTTGGTATTGTTAGGGACGATAAAGATCTGATAACAGAGGTTCTTTCGCGTGCTGTGGATGAATGTGATATTATTCTTATTACGGGCGGCTCATCCTTTGGAGATAAGGATTTCGCTGTTCCTGCACTTAAGAGTATATCAGCTCATATACTGACGCAGAGGGTTGCGATGAAACCGGGTAAGCCTACTGTTTTGGCTAGGTCGGGTGAGGGGAAGTGGATAGTTGGTATGCCTGGAAACCCAGTATCCACGTACAGTGTGTTCAAGCTCTTCGTTCAAAGATTGATTGCCAGGTTGTTGGGGAGCAGTGCTTTTATAACTCCGTTCTACCGGGGGAGGATAGACTTTGAGTTTAAAAAGAAGCCGGATAGGGTTCATTTTGTCCCCTGTAAGGTGGATTTTGTTGACTCTGGCTATGTAATATCTGAATTGAACTATCACGGTTCGGGTGACTTCACGACGCTCTCTCAAGCTGATGCTTTCTTCGTTGCTCCTAAGCAGGTTTCCCTGATTGAAAGGGGGAGCATGGTAGAATTTTATCTGGTTTAGTTTCACCTGTCTATATATATGTATACACAAATGGGGTGACAATATGGTGTGTTTGTGCAATAATACTAAAAAAGTGGAGGTGTCTCTATGTTTGGGTATGGTAGAGGATTTGGTAGAGGGTTTGGGAGAGGATATTACTGTAGGAGATGGGTGTACGGTTTTGACAGACCCAGGTGGGGCCTCAGGAGGTGGTATGATCCGTGGTATTATGACGAACCTGTATCCCGTAGCGAGGAGAAAAGGTTTATTTCTGAGGAGATAAAGAGGGTTAAGGAGTATCTTGATTATCTTAACGGTAGACTTGAAAAATTGGATAAGGAGTTGGGATGAAGGTACTTGTAACAGCTATGGGGCCGTCCATTGACAGTCCTGTTGATGAAAGGTTTGGGCGGTCCCGCTATTTTATTGTTTATGATATAGAGAGTGGTGATTTTGAGAGTATTGAAAATCCTCATACCGGAGAACATGGGGGGGTAGGTGTATCTGTGGCTAAGCTTTGCATAGATAAAGGTGTCAGGGCAGTGATATCGGGTAGTTTTGGCCCTAACGCCCAGGAGACATTAAAGATGGCTTCAATAGATATGTATGTTACCGATGGGAGTCTCAGTGTGAAAGAGGTTGTTGATAGGTTTAAAAAGGGGAGTTTAAGCCATTTTTGAGGGATTGGCATGAAGATTGCCATAGCGAGTGGTAAGGGCGGTACTGGTAAGACAAGTATAGCTGTGATGATGGCTTTGTCTGTTGATAATGCATGTTATGTGGATTGTGATGTGGAGGAGCCAAACGGTCATATATTTCTTAAACCCGTGATAGAAAGGGTTATAGAATACACTGAGCCGGTGCCAAAGATTAATGAGAATGAGTGTTCTTTCTGTGAGAAATGTGCAGATGCCTGTGTGTATAAAGCTCTCGTTGTGAGTAATGTCCTAAGGAAAACGATGTTTTTCAAAGATCTATGTCACTCCTGCGGAGTGTGTAAGTATGTTTGTCCTGTAGAAGATGCCTTGGTTGAGATTCAGGATAGGAAAGGTGAAATCCATATCGGTTCTGCTGCTGGTGTGTGTTTCATTGAGGGGGTGTTGGACGTTGGACAACCCAGTGCTGTTCCGCTGATTGAGGGCATGAAGAGGTATATGGATGATTCAAAAGTGAATATACTGGATACACCGCCGGGTACAAGTTGTCCGGTTGTTGAGGCTATACATGATGCTGATTACGTGATTCTTGTTACTGAACCTACTCCGTTTGGATTGAACGATCTTGTATTATCTGTAGAGCTTGTCAAGAAGCTAGGTAAGAAATTTGGAGTACTGATAAACAAGGATAATAGAAGCGTTACCATAATAGATGAATATGCCAAGGAAGAAGGTATAGATGTCATTCATAGGATACCCTATGCGGAGGGTTTTATGAAGCAGTACTCACGTGGTGATCTGTTTGTTGAGCAGTATAGGGATAGCTTCGTCAGATTACTTGGCAAAATCAGGGAATTAATATGAGTGTCAAAGAGATAGTTGTCGTAAGCGGGAAGGGCGGCTCTGGCAAGACAACTCTTGTTGCTTCCCTGTGTGTTTTGCTTGATAATAAGGTTATAGTGGATGCTGATGCTGATGCTGCTGATTTGCATGTACTTCTGAAGCCCAATGTCAAAAGAAGAGAACTGTTCAAGGGAAAGTCTATCGCTAGAATAGACCCTAAAAGGTGTACCAGGTGTGATGTATGTGCGCAGTTGTGCAGATTCGATGCTATTAGTGTGAGTGATTCTGGCATTTATGAAGTGGATCCTGTTAGATGTGATAGCTGTACCCTTTGCAAAATAGCGTGTGCTTCTGGGGCTATTGATATGGTGGAGGTTTTTAGTGGGGAGTGGTTTGAGTCAGACACTGCGTATGGGAAGTTTATACATGCCAGGCTGTTTCCAGGTGCCGAAAACTCCGGTAACCTTGTTACCATGGTAAAGCATAGGGCCCGTATAGTGGCAGATGAGGAATCTATTCCTTACGTTTTGGTGGACGGTTCTCCTGGTATTGGATGTCCTGTCATATCTACTCTTTCCGATGCTGACTTTGCGATTGTTGTGGTTGAGCCTACACACTCAGGATTCCATGATCTTAAGAGACTGAAAGATCTGATTAATTCGTTCAAGCTTAGGAGTGGTATAGTAATAAATAAACACGATGTAAATGAGGATGTAAGGGATAGGATAGAGGAGTTTGCTGAAAAGGAAGATATGGTACTCCTGGGAAGGATACCGTTCGATAGGTGTGTTATGGATGCTCTCGTGGAGGAAAAGATAGCTGTTGAGTACTGCTTTCATCTGAGGGGCGTGTTTTCTGAAATTTTGAGTAGAATAATAGGTGAACTATGAGTTTGAGAGATGTGGTGTTGAGGAAGCTTGAGGAGGTTTATGATCCTGAGCTGAAAGAGAACGTATTAAAACTGCAACTCGTGAGAGACATTAAGGTTGAGGGTGAAAAGGTATCCCTGAAGTTCAGGCCTACGGTGGAAAACTGTCCTGTGGGAATGCAGCTCGCCATAGCTATAAAGAAGGCGTTACTCTCGTTGGAAGGTGTAGAAGACGTTGATATTGTTGTGGAAAACTTTGTTTGGGCCAAGGAAACAATGGAATTTCTAAAGGCTCTCGATAAGAAGTAGAGTGCTAGCATGAGGATTGCAGTTTGTTCCGATGGAAATGGGAAGCTTATTAGGGGTGATTATTCGCTGGATCAGGAATGGGTTGTACTAGATTCAGATAGGTGGAATGTGAAGAGAGTAGAGCATTGTGATGGTGACTATCTTGTTGGGCTAGGTGTAAATGTTGTGCTTTCAAGGGGTGTTGTTGATGAAAGACCCTTTATTGTGAATGATATAGAACCGGTAGAGTTTAGGAGAATTAACTCTGTTGATGAGGCCCTCGGCTTTTATAGAAACAGGATAGATGGATTCTCAGTGTTTGGTGAATTCCAAGAGGACTATGAGGGATGGTTTGAAAGGAATGATGTAGTTTATCGGACTGAACTCTTTGTTCTTAAAAGCGTACTGCCGGATGGAGGTGATCTTGAGGTTGGTGCCGGAAGTGGTAGATTCGGTATTCCCCTCGGCGTGAGATGTGGAGTTGAGCCTTCCTTTGAGATGGGGAAGCTGGCTATCAGAAGAGGTATGCATATTAAATTTGGTTTTGCAGAGGATTTGCCTTTTGAGAATAAGAGTGTTGGTTCTGTGTTGATGGCCGTTGCCATATGTTTCATTAAGGAACCTGATAGGGCATTGAAGGAGGCCCACAGGGTATTGGAGGAACACGGCAGGATTGTGGTTGCCATAGTAGATAAGGATAGCAGGATTGGCCAGATGTACCTTTCAAAGAAAGAGGCAAGTGTGTTCTATAGGATGGCAAAGTTTTTTTCAGCACAGGAAGTTATTAGGTTGTTTGATGTTGTTGGATTCAAGGTTAGGTCGGTTCGTCAAACCTTGTTTGGTTTTTCCCTTTCGGATATAAGTGATGTTCAAGGATTTAAAGAGGGTTATGGCGAGGGTGGATTTGTTGTGGTGGTAGGTGAAAAGATATGAGTGATTTTTCCTATATTATCGAAAGGGCCTTTGGTAACACTATATCCGTGTTGATGGCGGTGTTGTTGGTAGTTTTTGTGGTTATTTTTGTTGTTGGTTGGGCTATTGTGCCGTTTGTGCTTATTTCAATAAGGAGGAAGCTTTCTGAAATAGATGAGAAACTTTCCAAGAGAGATAAGGAGTAGGCAATCTCTGAAGCGCTGAGGATTATGAGGCTTATAGAAGGGGAGCTTGGTAAAAGCTACAGGATTAGGAGTATAGAGAGAGGTTGCGTGGCGAGGATGAGGATGGTTTCTCTGGGGATAGTCCCGGGTGTGATTGTAAAACTGAAAAGGAAAGCACCGTTGAGGGGACCAATTGTGGTTGAAGTGGACGGGAGTAACGTGGTGGTTGGGAGAGGAATAGCGAGCAAAATCATAGTTGAGGAGATGAATGGTAGTTGAGGATAGCGCTTGTAGGTCAACCCAATTGCGGTAAAAGTACACTATTTAATAACATAGCAGGGTATAGGAGTCTTCCTGCCAATTTTCCAGGTGCTACAGTAGGTTATATTGTGGGAAAGACGATGATTGACGGTACTGTTGTTGAGGTAGTTGATCTACCTGGTACCTACTCCTTAAGTTATTACGATGATGCTGAGAAAGAGGCGGTTAATGGTATCTTTACGCTTGGCATAGATGTGATAGTAAACATAGTCGATGCTAGCTCCATGATAAGGAGTATAGAACTTACGCTTGAGCTTATTTCTCTCAATAAACCTATGGTTGTGGCTTTGAACATGATGGATGAAGCGGAGAGGAAAGGTATTACTATAGATGTTGGGAAACTAAAGGATAGGCTTGGTGTTGAAGTAATTCCTATTGTGGCTAGGAAGGGAAAAAATATAAAAAGGTTGTTGAGAGAAGCTTTACGTGCTAGGCCTCCTTTGGAACGGTGTGTGTATTCTAAGGAGACGGAGGGAGTTATAGATGCATTAATGGACTGCATGGAGAATAAGCCTCATCGTGGTGTTGAGTGGCCTGTTAAATTGCTTTCTGTCAAGGCTGTTGAGGGTTTTCTGCCTGCCGTAGAGATGGTAAGGGATGTGGGGTGCAGTGGTAGGCTTGAGGAGGTCCGTGAGCTTATACCCGAGGGAGCGCTTGAGAGGGAAAGGCATGCTCTGTGCATGGATATATTTGAGCATTGTGCCAGGGTAAGGTCTCGTTCGGGAGTTTCTCTTGAGGACAGGATAGATTCTCTGGTTATGCACCCGATCCTTGGCTATCTCATAATGATAGTGGTCTTTTTGGCCTTGTTCTATGTTGTTTTTAAGGGGGGAGCACCGTTTGAGTCTATCATTGGAGATTTCTTTATCAGGGTGAATGATGTTTTGTTATCCGTTATGGGTAATACGTTGGCTTTCGTAATTGTAAAGAGTGCTGTGGACGGAATAGGAGCGGCGTTGACCATAGCTTTGCCCTATCTTGTACCATTTATTCTCATAATTTCTTTCCTTGAGGATGTGGGTTATCTGCCAAGAATTGCGTATCTAATGGATTCTTTCCTTCACAAGATGGGGGTTCACGGCATGAGCATAATACCATTCATAATGGGTTACGGGTGTAATGTTCCGGCTGTGATGGCAACGAGGATGCTGAACAACAAGAAGGAGAAGCTCATCACTGCCTTTATAGCTTCATTGGTGCCGTGTTCTGCCAGGAGTCTTGTTATAATGGGGCTTGTGGGATATTTCCTTGGATATTATTATGTTATTTTTCTGTATGGTTTGGATGTAGTTGTTGTGGTGCTTGCAGGGGTTGTGCTAAAGAGAGTAATACCTGGTATAAGCCATGAAACCATGTTTGATATACCGCCTTATCGTATTCCCACCTTTAGAAGTCTTGTTCTTAAGGTGTGGTATAAAATTAAGGATTTCGTTTATATAGCCGTGCCTATGCTTGTAGCTGGTAGTATAGCTCTTGCACTCATGGGATATTTCAGGGTGGACGCCTATATTAATGCCGTTTTTAGCCCTTTACTTGAGGGTGTGCTTGGTTTGCCTGCTTCTGTGGGTGTAGTGCTGATCTTTGGAGTTTTGAGGAAGGAACTTACACTTTTGATGCTGTATGAGGCTCTTGGTGTTTCGAGCTTGGCTATGATACCGTCTACCATGAGCCATGTACAAATGCTTGTTTTTACTGTGTTTGTAATGTTTTATGTGCCGTGTGTAGCAACAATGGCTGCTCTTGTTAGAGAAATAGGGGTTAAATATACGATTACTTTGATTGTTTCTACATTCTTTGTGGCTTGTTTCCTTGCCTACGGGATTAAGGTGGTGGCTTTGGTATGATTGATGATTTTTCTCATGCTGGATTTGTTAGGGTTACCGATAGATGCGTATATTCTGCTTTTGTTGGTAGTAGGTGTCAGAGGTGCAAGGATGTGTGCATGGTAGGTGCCATAAGGATGGGACGTGCAGTGACTATTGACAAGGGTAAGTGCATCCACTGTGGTCTATGCTATGCAGCGTGCGAAGGCTCGGCGATAGAGATAAAGACTGATAATTATAGGATGCTGGTGCAGCTTTCTGAAATGGAGGAGGTTGAAGTAGGGTGTATATTTTCTGATGCTGCTGTTCATGTGTTTTGTTTGTCTAGACTGACGGATGATTTGATAGTTTCCTGGGCTGTGACGAAGAGAAAAGTAATTATCAAGAAGGGTAAGTGTGAGAAGTGTCGGTTTGGAAAGACGCTCAGTGTATTTGATGAGCACTTGAAAAGGGCTAAGTCCGTGCTGTTTTCTATGGGTAAAGGATTAGAGAATGTGTTGATTGTTGAGTCCTTGTCTGATGAACCCCATATCCCCAAAAATACAGTGTCGAGGAGGTTTATCTTTTCAAAGAAACTTGTGACCCCTCATAAGCCAAAGAGAGATATAATGATAGAGGCTGTGGATGATGCTTTGGGGAAAGTTGTTGAGTATGGTGCCATATATAGGCTCAAAGTAAAAGGCGGTTGTGACATGTGTGGCGCGTGTGTGAACTCGTGCACCCAAGGTGCTCTTATCATGAGAAAGAAAGAGAACAGTGCTGCTATATATTTTAATCCTTCGTTGTGTACAGCATGTGATTCGTGTGTGGATGTGTGTTTGAATGAAGCTATTTCAAAGGAGGTGGGAGTTACACTTGATTTGAAGCCCAAAGCGGTTAAGCTTGTTGAACTTGAGAAAAGAATTTGTGTGCTGTGTTCACGAGAGTTTTACTCCAATAGGGAAGAGAAGCTTTGCCCTGTGTGTGAGCAGGGTAAGAGGAGAAAGGAACGTTTGAGAGAATTTTTCAAAGAATTTCTGGAGCATGAGGAGTCTGGAGGGGTGCATGAATGGATATCAGAGGAGTGAGATATGAGTAGGGTTGCTGTGGTGCTTGCTGGTTGTGGATGTATTGACGGTAGTGATGTGGTGGAGTCAACCCTGGTGCTGTATCATATTGACAGGCTTGGTTTGGAACCTGTAGTCTTTGCTCCGAACATGCCTCAATCTCACGTTGCCAATCACCTTACGGAGGAAAATAAGGTTGAGGTGAGAAATGTACTTGTGGAGTCTGCAAGGATTGTTAGGGGAGACGCCTTTGATATTAGAAGAATGAATTTTAGGATGCTGGATGCCCTTGTTATACCGGGTGGGTTTGGTGTACTGAAGCACTTGAGTAGTTTTGCCTTTGCTGGTATTGATTGCGGCATTATTACGCCCCTTAGAGATGCGGTTGAAGGTCTGCACGATAACGGTAAACCACTCGGATTTATTGGTGCAAGCGTGGTGTTGGCGGCGAGGATTTTCGAGGGGTCTGGGATGAGGCTTGCTGTTGGCGGAGAGGACTCATTTGAGTACGTTGTGTCGGAACTTGGATGTCAGCCTGTGGATGTTGCATGTGATGAGATTGTAGTGGATGAAGAAAACGGGGTTGTTTCCATGGTTGGTTTTATTGGAGGATGTTCAATTAGGAGTGTTGGGGGAGCTTTATCGCGGATGATGGAATATTTAAGGGGGTGAGATGTGGCTAAGGCCAGGGAGATAAAACCTGTTGTGGATTTTGGGGATACATTTGGTAGGTTGGACATTCGAGTTGGGAGGATTGTTGACGTGAGGTTGGAGCCATCTGCTCCGTGTGAGTCCTATAGGTTGGTGGTTAACTTCGGGAGATTTGGGGAGAAAACTAGTGTGGCGAGACTCACGTGTCATGGGATAGATGAACTTAGAAATAAACTTGTTTTGGGTGTATTAAATTTCCCACCCAAGCGGGTGGGGGATGTTGTTTCTGAGGTGTTGATACTAGGTGTTCAATGTCCTGGTGCGGAGAGCGGGGTTGCTACGTATGTTACACCAGCTAAAGATGTAAAGCTTGGGAGCAAGCTGTTCTGAGGTGTGTTGTGGTGTTTGAACCGCTGAAGGGTACGTTAGGTGTTGGACCGCGTGTTATGCTTGTATGTGGTTATAGTGCACGCGACGTGAAGAGATTAGAAGGTATTGCCAAGGACATTGGTGTTTCAGTGAAGGTTTTTTGCAAAGAAATGCTGAAGGTTAAAGTCAGTGAGGCACTTAACATGGAGTGTGGAGGTTTCTTTGATGAGAAACTTCCAAGAGTTATTCTTCTCTCGGGTTTGAATGGGAAAGAAGTGAGTAGAGCTATGGACTTGCTTAGAGAGATTGATATAGAACCTCCAATTTTTGCTGTTACTACAAGGATAAATATAAACATGACGCTTGGGGAGTTGCTGAAGGAACTGATAAAGGAATACATTGAATTTGCCAAGGGGAGAGGGAAGGGTTAGTACCCTTCCCTCTGAGGGGAGTGTTATCTTCTTTCCCCGAATAAGTTCAACAGCATGATAAATAGGTTGATAAAGTCCAGGTAGAGCATTAAGGCTCCTACTACAGACATTTTCTTCGCTAATGCCCCGTTACCTGCTATTTCATATCCCATTTTCTTGAGTCTTTGGTTGTCGTAAGCTGTGAGACCTGTGAACACTATTACTCCTACACCGCTGATAACGAAATTCATCATTGGGCTTTTGAGGAATATATTTATTAGCGCAGCTATTATTATGCCTACCAATCCCATAAAGAGGAAGCTCCCCCAGGAGGTTAAGTCTTTCTTTGTGACGAGCCCGTATATGCTCATTACGAGGAACATAGCCGATGCAGTTAAGAAAGCGAGTGCTATAGATGTGCTTGTGTATATCAGGAAGAGGGATGAGAATAACACACCGTTCAATATGCTGTAGGTGATGAATAACATTCCTGCTGTTGAAGCGCTAATCCTGTTTATTGCCCCACTGATTGAGAATACGAGTACAAATTCTGCTATTATGAGTCCCCAGAACACAAGCTGATGCGTGTACACAAATGCAAATATGCTTGGTACCCCTATTGTGATGGATGCTGCTATGGCCGTAATAAACAGTCCAATGAACATCCACATATAAACTCTGCTCATAAAGGCACTGATGGTAGCAGTGTATGTTCTTTCTCCACTAATGAATCTTCCATTCTCCATTTTTTCCCTCCGTTCAAGTTTTCCAGCTTAAATTATAATAATATTCTCAAGAAAGTCAAAGGTAGGTGTTCTTGTTGTGTGTGGGTTTTCGAAACAGACGTGAGATGCTATAATAAGAAGGTATAGGAGGTGGAGTATGAAGATTAGCGTGGGGAAAACTGATGCGCTTGTTGTTGTAGACATGCAGAAGGATTTTATGCCGGGGGGTTCTTTGCCTGTTCCGGGTGGCGATGAAATAGTGCCACGGTTGAATGAGTATATGGATTTGTTTGTTAATGTGGGTGCACCTGTTTTTTTTACGAGAGATTGGCATCCAGAGGGGCATGTTTCTTTTAAGGGATTTGGTGGTGTGTGGCCTGAGCACTGTATTAAGGGAACGAGTGGGGCGGAATTTGTTGATGGTTTAAAGTTGCCTGGTGATAATAAATTTATAATTTCAAAGGGTACGTCTATAGAGTTTGATGCTTATTCTGGATTTCAGGGTACAGTTCTTGAAGTGTTGCTTAGGGAGCGAGGAGTGTGGAGAATATTCGTTGGTGGAGTAGCTACAGATTTTTGCGTGAAACATACCGTAGTAGGTGGGTTGAATCTGGGATTCCAGGTTTTTCTACTACTTGATGCTATAAAGGGGGTTATAAACCCGGATAGAGCCATTAATGAAATGATAGAGCTTGGGGCAACAGGAGTTGAGTTGATGGATTTTGGAGGAGGGAATGGGTGAGAATAGTGGATGCAGAAAGGATGGTACAGCTTTTCAGAGGCTTGTGGATGTGGTTTCAAAGCTCAGGAGAGAATGTCCCTGGGATAGGGAACAGACTAATGAATCTATAAAGAATAATCTTATAGAGGAGGCTTATGAACTCTTTGAGGCAATAGAGAGTGGAAATAGGGAGTTTATAATTGAGGAACTTGGCGATGTTTTGCTTCAGGTTCTTTTTCATTCCCGTATAAAGGAGGACCTGGGAGAATTTGATATAGTTGACGTTGTGAATAGTGTAACTGAGAAGTTGATAAGGAGGCACCCCCATGTGTTCGGAGGGACTAAACTTGGTGACTCCGATAGTGTACTGAAGCAATGGGAGGATATAAAAAGGGAGGAGAAGAACAGAGAATCCCTCTTGGATGGAGTACCTAAAAGAATGCCAGCTCTGTTGAGAGCACAAAAAATACAGAAGAAGCTGAGTAAAGTTGGGTTTGATTGGGAGAATGTTGATTGTGTATGGGATAAGTTGTTTGAGGAAATTGAGGAACTGAAGAAAGCCGTTGACAGGGATGGGATTGAGCATGAGCTAGGTGATGTGTTGTTCACCGCAGTAAATTTGGGAAGATTTATGGGGGTGGATGTAGAAGGATCTCTCCACAAAGCCATTGATAGGGTGGAAGAGAGGTTCAGGTATATGGAAGAAGCTGCACAGAAAGAGGGAAAGCGGTTGGAAAATATGACCCTCGATGATATGGAAACACTGTGGCAGGAAGCTAAGGTCAAGAAGCGATGCCGCTGATGGTTGATTTTTTGCTTTGTATTACCGGGGTTGAATTTTGATGCTTTAGGATGTGTGGATATGAAAGGAGTGAGTGTGGGCATACCGACGAGGAGTGATGTTATAAAGATGGCAAAAGAGGAGGGTAAGCCTATAGTGGCAGTTTTGCCGGTCCACTATCCAAGAGAGTTGTTCAGCAGTTTCGGGGTATACACCATGGAAATATGGGGCCCTCCAGGGATTGATACTGCTTCTGCATCTGTTCATCTTCAGAGTTATGTGTGTTCTGTTGTTCATAGTGCTTTGGTTTTTCTTAAGGGGCACTTTGATGATGTGGATATGGTTATTGTACCTCACTCTTGTGATTCACTACAAGGGTTTGGGAGCTTACTGATTGACTTTGTTAACCTCGGTAGGCCGGTTTATCCGTTATATCTTCCTCGTAATGGTGGAAGAAACGGTGAGGAGTTTCTCAGGGAGGAGATATTAAATTTGTGTGACAGGATAGCTTCTGTAACAGGTTATAAGCCGTCGGATGATGATTTCATGGAGGCTGTCTTGAGAGAGGAAGAGGTAGATGAAAAGTTGTTGGAGGCTTATAAGCTTAGGAGAGGTGTTACAGGGCATAGCTTGGAGTTTTACAGGATACTTAGGGCGAGGGAGTATCTTCCACCAAATATGTTTTTGGGCGTGCTGAGTGATTACATGAAGGTTATTGATAGTTCCTCCGGGGCTCAAGGGGTGGGTGTTGTTATATCTGGTGTTGTACCGGAACCTATGGATGTTTTAGATGAGGTTGATGAACTAGGCGGGACCGTTGTGGGTGATGATTTTATGTGTTTGAGGAGAAGGATATATGGTAAGGGTAGATCCCCTGATCCGTTTTTGAGAATGGCTCAGAGGTTACTTGGTGGTCCTCCGGATTCTACAATGGGTAGTTCTCTTAGGGAAAGATTTTCGTTTCTGAAGGATGTTGTGGTGTCCTCTGGTGCGAGTGGAGTAGTGTTTTACCATATTAAGTTCTGTGAGCCGGAGAGATTCTATCAACCCATGCTTAAGAGAATGTTAAGGGAGGATGGAATTGATTCGGTAGACATTGAAGTGGATATAAATGAACCCCTTCCGCAGCAGATTTCCATGAGGCTTGGTGCTTTCATAGAGGCACTTGGAGGGGGATTGTGAGTTCAGTGCTGAATAGGATCAGATACGGTTTTGGTTCGCTTGCTCTGAAGATGCAGAGGATTAAAGCAAGAGGAAGAAGTGTCTCTCCTCTTGGGTGGAGGGGTGATATACTTGCACCTCCACTGAAAATTGGGGTTTTTACAAAGGAAATTGTGGCACGGCACTATCTTGAGGGTAGGTACGTTGAGGGGGTTAAACCTGTGGCTTGGGTTACATCTGGTGCCCCTGTGGAGATGCTTAAAGCCCTAGGGTTTTATGTATTGTATCCTGAGAATCATGCTGCTTTGTGCGGAGTCAGGAGGGTGGTTGGCGAAATATCTCAGGAGGCGGAAAAGGTGGGTTATTCATCGGATTTGTGCTCCTATGCTCGCACAGATCTGGGAATGGTAATATCTGGTAAAACACCCGTTGGTAGGCTCCCGAAACCTGATTTATTGCTTGCATGCACGAATATTTGTCAGACCGTGTTGTTCTGGTATAAGGTTCTTTCTGAACATTACAGGGTTCCGCTTGTGGTTGTTGATACTCCGTTTGTATACGATAGGGTAGGTGAACACTCTGTTGAGTATGTCAAAAGACAGATTGAAGGGATTATCCCTGTTGCAGAGAGGGTATCCAGAAGGGAGTTGAAATTCTCCAAACTAAGGGAAGTGTTGGAGTTAAGCAAGAAAGCTGCTGAATTGTGGCTAGAGATCATAAGAAGGGGTAAGTACAAACCTGCACCGATCTCTGTCTTTGATCAATTTATACATATGGCTCCTATAGTTGAGATGAGAGGTGATGTGGTTACTGTGGACTTCTACCATAGGATGCTTAGTGAGATTGACGAAAGGATAAAGAATGGTGTAGGGACTGTGCTTCGGGAAAGGAAAAGATTGCTGTGGGATAATCTTCCGATATGGTACAGGCTTAGATTTCTCTCCGAGTTTTTGGCTGAGCGTGGGATATCTGTTGTAGTGTCCACGTATACAAATGCGTGGGGTGAACTCGCTCCGATAATGGATCCAGATAGACCTATAGAATCAATGGCGAGGGCTTATATACACCCCATTTTGAATAGAGGAACGGGGCATAAACTTGATACAATGATGAGAATGGTCAAAGAATACGATCTTGATGGAGTTATTCTGCACTCTGATCGTTCTTGTAAACCTTATTCTATTGGTCAGGTGGATCAGAGGAATAGGCTTGCTGAGATTATACCCTCTCTTATTTTGGAAGCTGATCATAGTGATCCTCGTTCTTATTCGGAGGAGCAGGTACTTGCGAGGCTTTCAGCATTTGTAGAGGTTTTAGGGGATTAGCATGGTTGTGTCTGTTGGTGTAGATGCTGGCTCTACTGTTCTAAAGGTTGTGGGTATAAGTAGCAGGGGTGAGATAGAGTTTGCTGTATCTGAACCCACTGATCCGAGGATGGAGGAACAGGTTAGAACTGTGCTTGAGAAAGCCGCAACAGAGCATGCTTTTGGACTGTCTGATGTTGTTGTAGTAGCCACTGGTTATGGGAGCAAGCTTGTTAGTCGTGCTCGCAGGAAGATTACAGAGATAACATGCCATGCTAAGGGGATATTTGGGTTTATGGGACACGGAGGTACTCTGCTTGATGTAGGGGGGCAGGATAGCAAGGTGATAATAGTGGATGATGAAGGAAAAGTAGTAGATTTTGTGATGAATGATAAGTGTGCCGCAGGTACGGGAAGGTTTCTTGAAAATTCGGCGTGGAGGCTGAGAATCCCCATGGAGGAGATGGGCAACGTGGCTCTTTCAACGGAAGAGGAGGTAAGTATATCAAGCACATGTGCTGTGTTTGCCGAGAGTGAGGTAATTTCAAGACTTGCTCGGGGAGAAAGGCTTGAGCCTGTTATTAGAGGTCTCCATAGATCCCTTGTGAAGAGGGTGGTGGCTATGATAGGCATAATCGGGTTAAGACCTCCTCTAATGCTTTCCGGTGGGGTTGTTCTCAATAGGGCTATCCAAGAAATGCTTAGAGAGGAAATTGGAGAGCTTCCTCAGTTACCCAAGCATCCTCAGTTTGTTGGTGCTTATGGTGCTGCTCTGTTAGGTTTACCCCTTATTTGAACTTGTTTACAAGCTCAAGTACGTTTTGAGCTATGTCTTTGAGTTCCACCGAGGCTTTGGCCACGTCTTCTGATGCTTTTGCATTTTCTTTTGCGGCCTCTGATACTTCTTTCACTTGGGAATCTATTTCAGAAACTGTTGATGATATCTCTTCTGTAGCCGCGCTGGTTGAGTTTATCTCTTCTATGGTTCTGTTTGTTCTTTCCACGACAGCGTTGATGTGCTCTTTATTTGTTGTTATAGCTTTAGCTTCGGAGAGAATGCTTTCCTGGGTTTTTTTTGTTTGTTCTGTGGCTTTTTTGACGTCATTTTGCATCTTGATTATCATGTTTCTTATTTCCTCTGTAGAGTTTTGGGTTTTTTCGGCCAGCTTTCTTACCTCATCTGCCACAACGGCAAACCCTCTCCCAGATTCTCCAGCTCTGGCTGCTTCTATAGCTGCATTTAGTGCCAATAGGTTGGTTTGGTCTGCGATGTCACTTATGACATCCACTATTTTGCCTATATTTTTGGAAGATTCTCCGACGATGTTTATCTGGTGCATGGTTTCCTCTGCAAGTTTTGCATTCAGATTCATGTTGTTTACCCTTTCCTCTATATCCTTTAGCATTTTTTCGTTAACCTCTGCTATGCTATTTGCGTGTTGTGTTACATTCTCGGTTGAGACTGCTATACTCTCTATAGCTTTTGCCGCTTCGTCAATGGCTGTTGCTATTTCATTCATGCTTTGCGTGGTTTGATCGTTTGCTGCTGACATTTCAACCGCCGCGGATGAGAGTCTGACAGAATGACTTACCATGGAGTCTGCTGCCTCTCTAATATTTTTTACCATACTTTGGAGATTGTTCACCATATTGTTAAGTTCCTTGGAGAGTTTACCTATTTCGTTGTTGGAGTCTATGTTGAATCTGATGCTCAGATCTCCCTTTCCTATGAGTTCTATTGTTTTAGATGTGTCTAGTAGCGGATTCAAGAGCATGTTTTTGATGGTGATGAAGCTCAGTATTATTATTATGGTTATGATAATATACACAATGGATACTACAACTTCAGTGTTTTTCAGATTGTTTTTCAGTCTGTCCATAGATGTTCTCATGAGTTCAATCCTATGATTCATTAGATGTGTAAGCTGATTGTCTATGGATGAAGCCATCTGGTCCGTTTTGTTTATCTCTTCTTTCTTTATTTCTCCTGTTGATATACTGTTTTCCACCTGCACGACAGCGAGTTTTAACTGAGAGTCTATACTACCTTTGAGGCGCTGTAAAGCATTTATTTCTCTGGCTGTTAGTATTGCTCTAAATTCCTTGATGTTTGAGGATATAAGATTGTCCACTTGGGAAAAGCACTTTCTTGCTTGCTCTAGCAGTGTTTTGTCTCTCAGTGCGTATGCTTTTATGAGGAGTTTTTCTCCATGGCTGAAAGCTTCCTTTATGTTGTGGTATAGTTTTAACTGTGCTAAGTCCCTGTGATACATCGTGTTTATCCTGTTGCCACTTTTGCCTATGATGGTAAAAGTATATATAGCAGATATAATGAACCCTAGAAATATGAGGCCAAAAGCTCCTAGCGTTATGTTTTTCACGGAAATGTTTTTCACGGCTTACCTCCTTTGTTGATTTTGGATTATATCAATAAGCCGTACTGACTCTGGTAACCACAAGACTCACCTAATTTTATAGGTCGGGAGTTTAAAAAGTCAATGTGGGCAGAGGATTTTCCTCTACCCGCTCGATTTTCTTAGTTTTTTAGCGAGGGCTACTATGTTTCTCATTGCGGGTATGGATTCTTCCCATCTTCTGGTTTTAAGTCCACAGTCTGGATTTATCCAGAAGTTCTCCATGGGTATGACCTTGAGTGCTCTTGTTACTATTTCCCTCATTTCTTCTTGTGAGGGCACATATGGAGAGTGTATGTCCCATACTCCGAGGCCTATCTGTTTGTTAAACTTCACTCTCTCAAATGATTCTATAATGTCTCCCTTCGAGCGTGAGGCTTCTATTGATATCACGTCGAAGTCCATTTCTGCTATGTACTCTATTATTTCCCCAAATTCGGAGTAGCACATGTGTGTATGTATCTGTGTTTCTGGCTTTGCGGACGAATGACATAGCTTAAAAGCCTTGACTGCCCATTTAAAGTACTCTTCCCAGTTCTTCCTCTTTATAGGGGCTTTTTCTCTGAATGCGGGTTCATCTATTTGTACGATTCTTATTCCAGCGCGTTCGTAAGCGTTTATCTCATCCTTCAGGGATAGGGCTATTTGATAAGCCACCTCGCTCTGCGGTATATCTTCTCTGCAATAGCTCCACGCTATGATGGTTACTGGGCCGGTCAGCATACCTTTAACTGGTTTTTGAGTGAGGCTCTGTGCGTATGCAATTTCTTCAACTGTCATATCTCCCGTTCTTTTAACATCTCCGTATATTATTGGAGGCCTGTAACATCTTGTGCCATAAGATATTATCCAACCGTTGTTTGTTGTTGCTATACCGTTTAGCTTCTCAGCAAAGTATTCTACCATGTCCGTTCTTTCAAATTCGCCGTGTACAAGCACATCGAGGCCTATTTCCTCCTGTATCCGGACGGCTTTGGCTATTTCCCCTTTTATAAAGGTTTTATAGCTTTCTTTATCCAGTTTTCCGTTTCTGTGTAACAGTCTTATTCTTCTAACCTCTTCGGTTTGTGGAAAACTGCCTATGGTCGTGGTAGGGAATAGAGGGAAGTTAAATTCCCTCTTATGTATTTTGAGCCTTTCCTTAAAAGGTGTTTTTTTCTCAAAATCTGTTTCCTTCAGATCTTTGACTCTCTCTTTTACGTCCTCTATGATTCCAAAAGATGATGTGTGACCGTTTGTCCATTCTGTTGCTTTCTCTGTTTCACCTTGTGATACCATATCAATCAGCTTTAGCTCATATAGTTTTTCCTCTGCGAATGCTACCTGTTTTTTTAGTTCATCTTCTATGTTAACGCCTTCAAGGTTCACAGGGAGATGGAAGAGTGGTCCAGCGTTTGTGACTGTGACGTTGAATTTTTCGCTGAGTGTTTCTATGAGTCTGCATGTTTTGAGAATGTTGTTCCTCCACACGTTTCTTCCGTCTATGACTCCAGCGAACAGTATTTTGCTTGTTGATATATTTTGTAGAGCTCTTAGATTTTCACCCCTATCGTGTATTAGGTCAACGCCTATGCCCGATATGGGTAGATCAAACAGGAGCTCCAATCTTTCCACACTGTCGTAATATGTGAATGCATTTACAAGGGCTTTTGTATTTTCAAATCTTGTGTAAGCTCTTTCCACGGCTTTCCATTCTTCATTGGTTAGTTCAAGTACAAATCCTGGGTCGTCAAGATGGACAGATTCAAATCCATAAGAATTTATTAGTGAGACGTAAACGTCGGTTAGTTCATCCAGCAGTTTATTGAAAGATTTTTTTGGAAGTCCTTTTGATAGTTTTAATAGGGTTAAGGGTCCCAACATGTATGCATTTGATGTGCTTTTGTACTTCTCCCAAAACGGTTTTTGTGGACTTAGGTTTGGGTATGTATCGTTTAGGTTTGGGACGAGGTAATGATAGTTTGTGTTGAACCACTTCGTCATTTCCAACGCGTCTTTACCACGACAAAGGTTGTAGTACTCGTCTAGTGTGGTAACTCTGTACATACCAGACGCTATTGCAGCATCAAACACGTTGTCATACAGTGTCATCTCTCCATGAGGGAAGGCATCTACATATACAGAGTAGGTTTTTTCCCTTGTGTTGTTTAGCTTGTATAGACCTTCCAGTAGCTCTTTTCCAGACAATTTATTTGACCAGTATCCCTCAATAAGCTTCTTGTATTCTCTCTGTTTGCCCAGTCTGGGGAAGCCGTATGCGTATGTTTTCATTTTAACCTCCTTTGTGCGGTAAGAGTTGAAGGGATCCCTATCAGAGGTCCCTTTTAGAGAGTATTAATACCATGGATTGTTGCTCAAGGCAAATTTAGATATTTATGGATTCTAAAAAGGCTGAATGCACTGCATCGTATATCTGTCCTGGTTTGTTTGCATCTCCTATCTTTATGTGTGTTGCACTTGGGGATGGGTTTGGTTCAACTCCCACAGAGATTATTACGGCATCAACCTTACCTATGTGTTTTTCTTCACCGTCTATGGAGCATAGTACATTTCCGTTTAAGACAGATTTTACTGTTGTCTTCGTATAGATCGTTATAGACTTGGATTTTATCCTCGCAAGGGTTAGTTTTTTTGTTACCATCTCCATATCCCTTGCTATATCATCCAGTAGTTCCACAACAATTACTTCTTTGCCTGCCTCCGATAATAATTCCGCAGCCTCTATACCTATCATTCCACCACCTATTATTAATACTCGTTTAACATCTTTCAGAGAGTCCGGGTTTAAGAAGAAATCGTGTCCGCTCATGTGTTTTATGGACTCCAATCCATGGATAGATAGGCTTCTGGGGTGGGCACCTACTGCTGAAATCACGACATCGAATTCCTCTAAGATTTTGCTGTCAGGTTTAGTGTTGAATTTTACTTCTACCCGGGGAGAGTGTTCGATACGCTTGATGAGTGAACTTATGGGTTTTGACATTGTGGATTTGCCTATGGCTTTACTTGCGAGCAGTGCTGTTCCGCCGAGTCTGTTTGTTTTTTCAAAGAGGACTACTCTATGTCCTCTGTCGCTGAGTATGCGTGCAGCCTCAAGACCTGCTGGTCCTCCACCTACTACAGCAATGCTTTTTGGAGATTCGGTTTTCTTTATTTGGCCCATGAATCCTACCATGGGGTTTACTATACAATCAAGCCCCTCGCCAGCTTTAACCTTGGCTAAGCATCCTTGCAGACAGCCTCCACAGTAGATTATGTTGTCAAGGTTTCCCTCCATTACCTTTTTGGGAAACATGGGATCTGCCACAAGGGAACGTCCTAGGGCGAAATAGTCAATTCTTCCCTGTTCTTCTTCTTGCTTGAGCCTTTCTGGGCTTCCAAATCTTCCGGCTGCTATTATGGGTAGATCTGTAAGTTTCCTTAACTGATTAAAGGCTTCCTCCTGTTTTGTAGTAGGCAAAGACATGTGGTGGTAGTAAAAGGGAGGTGTTTCGCATGCGTCCCCCATGCTCACGTGAAGAGCTATAACACCCTTTTCTTTTGCGAGCTGCATGAGGGGTTTAAGGTCCTCAGGTGTTAGTCCGTTTTCGCTCATCTCATATCCTGAAATCCTGGCTATGACAGGTAACCCTGCTCTAGAAACGGTGTCCAACACCTCTTCTGCGAATTTGAGGGGTTCTTTATAGGCATCTGTTCTTCTGTTTGTTTTTTTTGAGAAGAATTGTGAAATCAAATATCCTAAACCCATCTGTAGTTCTATAGCGTCTGCCCCAGCGCTTTTGGCGTACATGGATACTTTTCCGAATGATTTTATTATTTCTGAAATTTCATCTGTGCTTAGCTCCCTTGCCTGGGCACCGGTAGAGGGGCACACTGTGGCAGATGGAGCCACTGGTGTTCCTGCTACCCTGGGATTGGCTGCCCTGCCAGCGTGGTTTATATGGATACAGGCTAAGGCACCGTTTTGATGTATGGCTTTTATAATGGAGGATACGGATGGTATAAACTCCTCCCTGTCAAGCCTGAGTTGTTTTGGGTGTTCTCTACCATTTTCTGTTACGGCTATGGGTTCCACTATTATCATTGATGCTCCGCCAGAGGCTAATTTTGAGTAGTAGGATATATGTCTGTCTGTACACTCTGGTCCATAAGCTGTTTTTATAGGAGCTGAAAATATTCTGTTTTTAAGCCTCAGTCCGCTGAGATTAGTTTCCTCAAAAATCCTCATGTTTAAACCTCCATGATTTTTTCATTTATTATTCATTTTTTTGTTTTGCCTGTCAAATTTATGTGTTTGGTATAATGTGTTTTAGTTATTTAAATTACTTTTTACACTTCACTATTATAGCTGGCGGTATATTTCTCCAGACTACTGACGATGTTGTGACAGATGCGAATATGGAGTTGGCCAGTTTTATGAATCTTTTGTGGCTTGGAAAGAGTATCTTTGTGTGTAAGTAGCTGTATGTTAACAATTCACCCCCTGGACGAAGAATTCTAAATATCGCTTCTAGTATGTGTTTCTGAGTTTCTGTGTTAAATGCTGACCAGGGTAGCGAGGAGAATACTATGTCTACCGCGTCTATTGAGTATTTTTTTGCGTGTTTCTCCATGTTTTCTGCCTTGTCATTTATGGATGTAACATATGGGAACTTTGCGGAGATTAAATTGGTGAATGCTGGATTAATGTCTATACATAGTATCTTGGCTTCTCCGAATGTTTTTATTATTTCTTCTGTAATAGCTCCTGTACCACAACCGAGTTCAAATATGTATCGAGCTTCCTTACCATGGGTTACCATGGATACCATGGTGCTTGAAAGTCTTTTCGAGGAAGGGGTGATTGAGCTGATGAGTACGGGGTGAATGATAAATTCCTTTATGAAGTTTAAAATTTCCATGGCTTTGTTTGAACTGCTCACAGGAAACTATTCTAGCGAGGGGACGTTAAATTTCCATTACATGGAGATTAACTGATTTTATGATCTGATATGCAGATACTAACTGCTATAATCAGGGATGATTTTAAATACTCTTTTATAGAACGTTTGGTTATTTCTGATCGGGTTGCTTCTATTTGGTATTGCTGTTTGGAATCTAGTACAGTAGACGAATAAGCGTAACAATACCAGCTTTACGGTTGTCCTGTGTGTTACTTTGACTTTATGAATATTTGTTGTGTTGTCTATGTCCATATCACCAAAAACATCTTTGTTTTTTGCATATTTCAGCCTTTTGTTTATGCATGTTGTGTTTCCTTAGCGACTTTGGGATATAAGATTTTGGGGTGGATGTATCTTGTTTGAGTTGAGGGACTCACTGTCGTATAAGTCATATCCGTGTATTCTTGCCAGTGTGACTCCAAATATTGATATGATTGTTTCATTTAGTGGTTTAGCGTTGCCAATGCAAATAATCTTTTGGTGGAAGTTATAGAAGTTATGTGGTCCTATGTCTGGTGTTATGTATATATTACTCGACTCTGTCAATGCGGTGTGAACGTCCGATGGGCTAAGTAATGTTGGTGAATGTGTTTGATTCTTGTATAGTTTTTCCTTCTCTATAGCTTTGTTGTGTACGGGTGGATGTTCTGATATTTTGACGTTTCAAGTGGTGCGTTGTGCTTAGGGGAGATAGTGGGGTTTTTCTGCAGGCGTTAGTCGAGTAGCTTTTTGAGGGTTTTATCTATCAAGTGAATAATGCAATTGTTCAGCCTATTTAATAGTGGTTCGATTGATATTATAGTGACACACGCGATGAGAGATGTTGCTATTGATCCCATTACATCCATGGGCCAGTGGATTCCACAGAATACCCTCGCTAGTCCGACGGCTACTCCTAATAAGGTTATGAACACTCCTTGATATCTTAGTTCCGTGTTGTACATAAAGTAAAAACCCACAGATAATATCAGTGTTACGTGGTCCGATGGAAAGGAGGCGTCATTGGAGTGATGTATAAGTGTTATGCCTGCATGTACGGTGGATGGTCTTGGCACAAAGTAGAGTAAGCTTGTAAGGTAGTTGAGTAAAAGTCCCAGGGTACCGCAGTACAGTCCTGACAGGGCTTGTTGTCTGTATCGTCCTTTGTCTTTCAAAAAAATCCATATTAGATATGTAGGTATCACCAGAACACCGGCTTTGGCGATGAAAATTGCTATGATATCCAATGCCGGATATTTACTGGTGTAAGAATTAATTCTTTTGAAAAGCTCAGTGTTGAAATTGTTCGTCATTTGTTACTTTTCTCCTTGCCACCACGGTTGCGAGGTAAAATATCATTATTATTAAATGCCTTGGGTTAACTGTTCATTGCTTTAACATTAACATTTTGTAATTTGACAAACGTGAAGCTTGGCTGTATGAAAATTGTGTGATGAAGATTTTGCTTGTTGAGGACGATGCTGAAGCTGCTGCGTATATAGTCAAAGGGCTCAGAGAGATGAATCATGTTGTAGATAGCGTTGTGAACGGGGAGGAGTGTTTATATTTGGCTGGTAATCATTCATATGATGTTCTGGTGGTGGATAGGATGCTTCCAGATGGGGATGGGTTACAGGTAATAAGAGAGCTTAGAGCCTCCGGGATGACAATACCTGTGCTCGTACTTAGTGCTCTGGGTGACACAGAAGATAGGGTAACGGGTTTGAGGGCTGGTGCGGACGATTATCTACCGAAACCTTATGCTTTTTCTGAGCTTATTGCCAGACTTGAAGCTTTGGCCCGTAGAAGATTTATTTCTTTAAGTGTTGAGGATAAACTTGTAGTGGATGATTTGGAGCTGGACTTGAGGAGGTATAGGGTTACAAGAGGAGGAAAACAGATTGATTTAAAACCAAGAGAGTTTAAGCTCCTTGAGTATTTAATGAGACATGCAGGTCAAGTAGTTACACGGACCATGGTTATTGAGGCAGTGTGGGATTACAATTTCGATCCTCAAACCAACGTTATAGATGTTCATATAAGCAGATTGAGGGCTAAGGTGGATAAAGGTTTTGGTAAGGAGTTAATAAAGACAGTAAGAGGTCTGGGGTACAAGATTGGGTAGGCTTATAAAACTGCTTGATACCACCGCCGTGAGGCTTTCTCTTAGATATTCTCTAATATATGTTGTAATTTTAGGCATAGCTTTTTTTGTGCTTTATTGGTTCATAACAGATTTCGTTGAAGCACAGGTTTCGGTGAGTTTGGAAAGAGAAGTTCATAAGATAGTTTCCGTGTATAGTAAAAATGGGGTAAGCGGCGTTGAACAGTACATTGATGCTCATGAGCGGTTCAGGGGAGAAGACCATAGGTATTATTTGTTAGTTGATAAAGGTGGCAGGGTGGTGACGGGAGACTTGAGATGGTGGCCTGGTGATATTAAGCCGGGGCGACCTGTGAGAAACATATGGATATCGGAGAAGAACATCATTGGAAAAGTGCCTGATGGAGACGGGTTATGGCCGGTAGTGGCTGTAGGGCTAAAAAATGGAGACAAAGTTCTTATAGCTCAGGGAATAAGAAGGCTTGAGGATTTAAGAGAAACCTTGTTTGCTGTAATGGCTGTTATTTTTGCCTCTGTGGTGGTTTTAATGCTCACAATGGGGATTTTACTGGGTAGGGATGTGCTTTTCCATGTAGATAGGATTAAGGGTATGTATAACAGTATTGTGAGTGGTGATCTTTCCAAAAGAATTCCTGTAAGTTCCAGGAATGATGAATTTGATTCCATAGGTGAGCTTATAAACTCTATGCTTGATGAGCTGGAAAGGTTGGTTGTTCAGTCCAAGGAGATGGTGGATAGCATTGCTCATGATATTAAAACCCCGATAAACAGAATGAGGAATAGGGTAGAGGGGTTATTGCAGAGAGGAAACGATGGGTGTGAATCCTTAAGTGATGTAGTTAGTGATGTGGATAGGATTGTAGGCATGCTGAATGCTCTGTTGAGTATTTCTAGAGTTGAGAGTGGTGTACTTAGGGGGAACTGGGAAATGGTGGACATAACGAGTATCGTGCACGATGTTGTGGATTTTTATCAGCCACTAGCTGAGGAAAGCGGTATTGTTGTGGAAATAGATGTAGAAGAGGGACTTGAGGTTATGGGAAATAAACAACTTATAGCCCAAGCCTTTGGCAATGTGATGGATAACGCAGTGAAGTATACACAGAGCAGGATTGGTGTATTTGCTAAGCAGTGTGATGAAAAGGTTAAACTTAGTGTTTGTGATGATGGGTGTGGTGTTGAGCCTGAGCATTATGATAGGATAACACAAAAGTTTGTTAGGCTTGATGGCTCGAGGGGGTCAGGGGGGAATGGACTTGGTTTGAGTCTTGTTAAGGCTGTTGCTGAATTGCATAGGGCTGAACTGAAATTTGCTCCAAACAATCCTGGTCTGTGTGTCAGTATTAGCATTCCTCTGGTGTAGTTTTGTTCACATCTTCACCCTTGTTATCACACCATGGAGCTTACTCGGTGTGAGGTTGTAGAATTGCACAAATGATGGTGTAATTCTTTTGAATACAGCAAAAATCTTCCATACAATGTTGTTTGTCATGATGTCCTCTATACCGTAGAAGATGACATCTGTTTTTATGCCTGCTTCCTGAAAGACGGATTCTATGTTGAGTGTTTCCATGTATCCCATCTTTATCTCAAACACTTTGAGTCCATCTGCAAGTTCTTTTGTGAACGATCCTATTATGTCATAGGGTTCGTCTGTTATGTTTAGAGAAACAAATATGTTGTTTTTGTAGATAATCTTCTGTTCGAGGAGTGTTCTGTATATGTAGGGGGATATGTAGTTGTAATTCCTTATGAAAAACATTGCTGTCCCATTTATCTTGGTGGACGTGGAATACGCTTTATTGTAAGCATTGAGGAAATTTTTTAGCTTTATTGGCTTCAGGGAGTTGTAAAGTTTTTTCTGGCCGGAGGTATATATTAGAATGGTTGATAGGACCATAAATCCTATAAACAAAGCCCAATAAGCCCCATCTGGGAATTTGAATACTATGTTTGAGGAGACAAAACACAGATCCACGAGCATTAGAAGCAAGGCTATGGTCATCTTTACGTATCTTTTAAGGTAGAAGAATACTATTGCCATCATGAGGCTTGTGGCACTCATTGTGATTGTAACAGCTAGTCCATACGCTGCGGCGAGGTGCTCGGAGGTTCTAAATCCTATCATTATTAATACAACTGCCAAGAACAGCATCCAGTTGACGACTCCGATATAGATTTGGGATCTCATTTTTTTGGATGTATATTCTACCCTTAGGAGGGGCATTATTCGTGTTGTAATGCCTTGATATACTATTGAGAACATCCCGCTTATAACAGCTTGAGATGCTATAACTGTGGCTATTATGCTTAATACGAGAAAGGGAACATAGAAAAATTTGGCCTGAGTGAGTACCATCTCAAATAGTATATTGTGCTTGTTTGATAGATGTTCTATGACATATGCTCCCTGCCCAAAATAGTTTAGCATAAGTGCTGTTGATACAAAAGCCCAGGCATTTCTTATAGGTTTTCTGCCCACATGTCCCATGTCAGCGTATATGGCTTCTCCGCCCGTAGCCGCGAGAATAGCGCTTGAAAGTGCGAAAAATGCATCCCATGGATGGTGTGTTGCAAGATCTACCAAGTAGCCAGGGCTGATGGCTTTTACCACGAAGGGTGCTTTTATGATGTATATTGCGCCGAATAGGGCCAAGGATAGGAACCAAACCAGCATTATGGGGCCGAAGGCACCGGCGACCTTGTCTGTGCCTTTTTTCTGAAAGCTGAACAGCAGTATGGCTATTATAAGCGAGGCTATTACGATTTCTGTTGTTGTTATGTTTTTAAGACCTGGAATTAATGCCGAACCCTCCACAGCACTCAGTATGCTTATGGCGGGAGTTATGACACTATCTCCTATAAGGAATGATATGCCAACAAACGTGAGTACGCTTATAAAAGCTATTATACCTGGAGATTTTAAATGGGGTGTTAGTATCTCCTTTAACACTATTGTTCCACCTTCCCCCTTTTTATCCAGGCTCATGGCCAACCACACGTACTGCATGGTAACTAGTGTTGTGACAGTCCAGAAGACGAGCGAAAGCATGCCCAACACTGTTTCTCTTGTTGGGTGTATGAGTAGGAATAGTATTGTGAGGGTATATATAGGACTTGTTCCTATATCGCCAAATACAAGCCCCAAGGGTTTTATGTTCTCCTTGAGGGATTCCGTTAGATTGTTCATGTAAGGTATTATATATTAAAAAGCACTTTTGTTAAATAGTTTGCTTTAGTGTATAATATTTATCATGAATAGAGTAATAGTATTACTTGGGCCTACGGCTGTTGGGAAGACTGAAATTGCGGTGGAACTCGCAGGTGAACTGAATGCTGAGATTATATCTTCAGATTCCGTTCAGGTGTATAGATATATGGATATAGGAACAGCAAAACCTACGCCGGAGCAGTTGAGTAAGGTGAGGCACCATCTGATAGATATAAAGGATCCGGATGAGCCTTATTCGAGTGGAGAGTTCGTTGGGTTGTGTCTTAAATGCATAGATGACATAGAGAGCCGTGGGAAGAGGGCGATTATTGTGGGTGGTAGTGGTTTTTATGTTGATTCTCTTGTTTTTGGACTTGATGATGTGCCAAAGGTGGATGAAAGGGTGTTTTTGTATCTCGAAGATGCTATTAGGGAGACTTCTGCGGGAGATATGTATAAGTGGCTCGAGGTAGTGGATAATGTGTGGGCTACACGGATAAATGCCCATGATTCTCAAAGGATAAAAAGAGGATTGGGTGTATATCTGAGCACCGGCGTGGCTATTGGAGAGTGTATCGTTGAGAAGAAGGTGCGTATTCCTGTTGAGCGGTTTAGCGTTTTTGTAGTGAATGAACAGATGGATACATTGAGGTGTAGAATAGAGAAAAGGGTTATTAAGATGATAGAGAAAGGACTTGTGGATGAAGTGAAGGAGTTGATAAAAATGGGGTATGCCACATCTAAGCCGATGGGGTCCATAGGATATAAAGAGGCAATTGATTTCGTGCTTGGCAAAATTGATATGGATGAGTTGGTGAAAAGGATAACAAGGGATACAATTTTATATGCTAAGAGACAGGTTACACACTTCCGGAGCAGATTTGATTGGGCTCACTGGGTGCCTTCTCAAGGGGCTGTTGGTAAAATTAAGCGCCTTCTTTAGCCATTTGTATAAGTCTTTTTATTCTTTCTTCGGTTGGGGGATGGGTTGAGAACAAGGTTGCCAGGTTCTGCCCTTTGAATGGATTTATAATGAACATATGTTCTGTTGTGGGTGAACCCTGTAATCTTATTCTCTGGGAGTAGGCTTCAAGTTTTTCAAGAGCGTGTGCCAGGTACAGGGGGTTGCCGGAATATATTGCACCTGCCCTGTCAGCTGAGTATTCCCTTGCCCTTGATATGGCGAGCTGAATTAGGGTGGCTGCTATGGGAGCGACAAGGGCTGTCACGAGTAGAATAAGCGGGTTTGGTGAGTCTTGATCCCTGGAAAATCCACCGAATATGGCTGCCCATTGCATCATATTTGCAAGTACCATTATCGCACCTGCAATAGTGGCCGCAATTGAGGAGATGAGTATATCTCTATGTTTTACATGTCCTATCTCGTGTCCGAGAACGCCCATGAGCTCTTCTTCACTGAGCAATCTCAGAGCACCTTCCGTTACGGCAATTACAGCGTTTTCTGGATTTCTACCGGTAGCGAACGCATTTGGTGCTTCTTGGGGTATAATATATATCCTTGGTGTGGGTATCCCAGCTTTCTGAGAGAGATATTCAACTATTTCGTAGAGTTCAGGTGCTTCTTCTATTGTTACTGGCTGTGCTCTGTACATTGAGAGCGCTATTTTGTCTGAGAAGAAGTAACTTGTGAAGTTCATTATACCGGCGAATATTAATGCTACTATGAGACCTCCCTTCCCAGCTATCATGCCTCCTATAAGTATTAAGAGAGCAGTTAGTGTTCCGAGAAGCAGGACAGTTTTTATTGCATTCATAGATACCTCTCCCTCTACTTTTGTACTTTCCGTGTGATATTATATGCATTGTTTATCTTTTTTCAACTGAAGTTATTGTTCAACTAACTATATAAGTAGGTTGTAAATGGCGAACTGTTTTTTTATACTTCACGGCATGGGAGAACTCAAGGATGTTCAGTCCATGAGGGATTATAGGAACATAGAAATAGATAAGGTTGGGGTTAAAGGGTTAAAGTATCCTATAGTTCTTCTTGATAGGGCTCATAATACCCAGCATACCATTGCTGTTATTAATATGTACGTACTGTTGCCGAGCCGATTTAAGGGTACACATATGAGTAGATTTATTGAGGTGCTCAATGCACATAGGGAAAGTATAGACATAAGAAAGATAGGTCTCATGCTTGACGAAATGAGAGATAAGTTTCAGGCTGAGAAGGCATATATCGAGATGATGTTTCCCTATTTTATAGAGAAGCATGCCCCTATTACCGGTATACCTTCCATTATGAGCTATGAGTGTAAGGTGGATGCGCTTTGTGGATTGGAAGGGAGAGAGGTAACGTTGAGTGTTATGGTTCCGGTTACGAGTCTATGCCCATGTTCCCGTGAAATAAGCGACAGAGGGGCACATAATCAAAGGTGTCTTGTTACTGTCTCTGTTAAGTTGGATAGCAGGATGGTGTGGATAGAAGATGTTGTTGGCATTGTTGAGTCCTCTGCAAGTTGTGATATATATGCTCTGTTGAAGAGACCCGATGAGAAATATGTGACAGAGAAAGCTTATGATAACCCTATGTTTGTTGAAGATATCGCTAGAAATGTTGTTGTGGGTATGAAAAAAACGCTCAGCCTTGAGAATTTCTCTGTTGAAGTTGAGAGTTTTGAGAGTATACATAATCACAATGCCTATGCTTTTATTAGGGCTTAATTCTTTCCTGTGTAGCTTGACTTTTACGTGAAGTGGCATTATCATAATCCTTTAGAAAAAGGTTTGGACGGAGGTTTTTATGAAATTGCACGAGTATCAAGCTAAGGAAATCTTAGCTGAATATGGAGTTCCTGTTCCTGAGTCGAGGGTTACGTATTTTCCAGACGATGCTTGGATGGTTGCCATGGAGCTTGGCTTCCCTGTGGTGCTCAAGGCTCAGGTTCTTACAGGAGGTAGGGGTAAGGCAGGAGGTGTAAAGCTTGTTAGGAGCTCTTCTGAAGCAAGAGAGGTTGCCCAAGAACTGTTTGGGAAGGTGTTGGTTACGAGGCAAACAGGTCCTGAAGGTGTTAAAATAAGGAAGGTGCTTGTGGAAAAAGCGGCGGATATAAAGAGGGAGCTCTATTTGTCAATCATAATTGATAGAACAACTTCAAGGCCGACCGTTATAGCCTCAAAAAGGGGAGGGATGGACATAGAGGAAGTTGCAGAGAAGTACCCAGAGGATATAATAAAGATCCCCATTGATCCTGCTGTTGGATTTCTGCCTTACCAAATTCGCCGGCTTGTTTATGATCTTGAACTTACAGATATCGCCAAGGAGGCTGAGAAGTTTTTTAAGGGGTTGTATAATGCTTTTATGGACAAAGACTGCTCACTTGTTGAGACTAACCCGTTTGTAGTTACTGGAACAGGACACCTGCTTGCTGTTGATGCTAAGATGGATATAGATGACAATGCTCTGTTTCGGAGGAAGAGCATATCCAAGATGAGGGATCTGACAGAGTATGATCCGGATGAACTTGAGGCGCGTTTTGCGGGTTTAAACTTTATAAAACTGGACGGCAATATAGGTTGTATGGTTAACGGTGCAGGCCTTGCTATGGCTACAATGGATATTATTAAACTGGCCGGTGGAATGCCTGCTAATTTCCTTGATGTGGGTGGCGAGGCGACTCCCGAGACAGTTTCAAAAGCCTTTGAAATAATAACAAGAGATCCCAACGTAAAAGCTATGTTTATTAATATATTCGGGGGGATTGTCAGGTGCGATAAGGTTGCAAACGGTATAATAGATGCTCTCAAGAGGGTCACGGTTAACATACCCGTTGTCATAAGGCTTACCGGAGCCAATAAGGAGCAGGGTATGGAGATATTGAAGAAGGCTCCCATGGACTTTTATATAGCTGCTGATCTTAAAGAGGCTGCTAAGATGGTTTCTGAACTGGCTAAGAACGGTAAGCCTAAGTCGAAGTCGTCTTCAAAACAGAAATCTGAGGAGAAGAAGGAGAATTAATATGGCTATTTGCGTGTACAATACGAGTAGGGTTGTTGTACAAGGTATAACCGGTAAAGAAGGTAGCTTCCATGCTAAAGCTTGTAAGGAGTATGGAACCAAGGTTGTAAGCGGTGTTACACCGGGCAAAGGGGGACAGGAGGTAGCTGGTATCCCAGTGTTTAATACCGTGGAGGAGGCTGTACACAAGACCCATCCCAACGTGAGTCTAATATTTGTGCCACCTCCATTTGCTGCTGATGCCATACTTGAAGCTGTGGGTAGTGGTATTAAAGTTATTGTGTGTATTACTGAAGGTATCCCTGTGCTTGATATGGTCAAAGTGAAACGTGTTATTGAAAAGGAGGGAGTGACGCTTATAGGTCCTAATTGCCCAGGGATTATTACACCCGGTGCTGCGAAGATAGGCATAATGCCGGGTCATATATTCAAAAGGGGTAGTGTGGGTATAGTTACAAGGAGCGGTACACTCCTTTATGAAACGGCTGATCAGATTTCGAGGATGGGACTTGGGCAATCCACCTGTGTCGGGATGGGTGGAGATCCCATAGTGGGTACAGATTATATATATTGGCTGGAGAAATTTGAAGAGGACCCTGAGACTGAAGCTATAATGATGGTTGGAGAGATAGGCGGCAATGCTGAGGAGATAGCAGCCGAGTATATAAAGAGGGAAGTTAAGAAACCTGTTTTTGCGTTTATAGCTGGCAGAACTGCGCCTCCGGGTAGGAGGATGGGTCACGCGGGTGCTATAATAATGGGCAAAAGTGGTACAGCAGAGTCAAAATATGAGGCACTGAGGAGTGCAGGGGTATATACAATAGAGGATCCAGGCCGAATAGGTGAAACCATATACGACGTTTTAAAGAAATACTATCACGTCTGAAAGCCTCTGGCCTCAGGGGCTTTCCCTTGTGCATATATTGATTATTGAGTGAAAGTGAGTATCTTCTTAAGTAAAACAGAGGGGGTGGTGTGTGTTTAAGTCTTCGGCCTTTAGGGAATTGAAGTCTCTTCTGGATGATAGATGTTTGAATGATGAGCTTGATAGGGTTCAGTACTCTTACGACGCCACCCAGTTGATGTTCCCCCCTAGTGTTGTTGTGTTGCCTGAGACTACGGAAGAGGTTTCGACTATAATGAAACTCGCGGGTAGGTATAGGATTCCTGTTGTGCCTCGTGGTTGGGGTAGTGGGTTCAGTGGAGGGGCTCTAAGCGTGAAGGGTGGCATATGTCTTTCCATGGAGAGGATGGACAGGATACTGGAAATAGATGAGGACAATCTTGTGGCTGTTGTGGAAGCGGGGGTTGTTAACTATGATTTGCAGGAAGCCCTGAAACCATTGGGTTTGTTTTTTCCGCCGGATCCGTCAAGCTGGAGGTTTTCAACCATAGGGGGCAATATAGCTGAGAATGCTGGCGGTCCAAGGGCTGTAAAGTATGGTGTAACTAAGGATTGGGTTGTGGGTCTTGAGGTAGTGTTGCCGGATGGGTCGGTAGTAAACACTGGTTCCAAGAACATGAAGGACGTTGCAGGATATAATCTGACTGGCTTGATAGTCGGTAGTGAGGGTACTCTCTGTGTTGTCACAAAGGCTATACTTAGATTGCACCCCGTGCCTCCCTATAAGGCAACATTAAGGATGTGTTTTGGTGATATGAGCGATGCTGCTTTGGCTGTGAGCGCTATCATCAGAGCTAAGATTGTACCTGTGTCTATAGAGTTTATTGATGGGTATGCTGTAAAGTCGGTTAGGGATGCGATGGGTGTTAATCTTCCTGATGCGGATGCCATGTTGATAGTGGAAGTAGACGGTGAGAGGGCGTCTGTTGATGGTGAGGTAGAGAGGATAGAGGAGGTGTGTAAGAATTTTGGAGTTGTTGAATTTAGGGTTGCCCAAGATGAGGAGGAAGCTGAAGAACTGTGGATGGCGAGGAGATATATATCACCAACTCTTAAAAGCATAGCTGATGGTAAGCTGAATGAGGATATTGTTGTCCCTCGATCTAAGATTGCCGAGATGGTGAAAAAAATACATTCAATATCAAAAGATTTTGGTGTTCCCATAGTTAATTTCGGCCATGCTGGTGATGGTAATATACATGTTAATATAATGTACCACACGGGTGATAGTGCTGAGAAAGAGAGAGCAGTTATGGCTATGGACGCGGTATTTGATGCGTGCATCTCCATGGGTGGGAGTATAACGGGGGAACATGGTGTGGGTATAACGAAGTCTAGTTACCTGGAGAAGCAGGTAGGAGCACGCTCAGTTGAGCTGTTCAGAGCTATAAAGAGAGCTTTTGACCCACACAACATACTTAATCCGGGTAAAATGGGGTTGTGATATGGATGAGCGATTAAAAGAAGCATGGGAATCATGTGTAAAGTGTGGCTTGTGCAGGGATGTGTGTCCTGTGTTTCGGGAGGAAAAGGCAGAACCTTTTGTGGCGCGTGGGCACATTGCACTTTTGTCTGAGTTTATGAAAGGTAAGATTGATTTTTCCGGTGAAAAGTCCAAAGATTATCTTTACAAGTGTTTGTTGTGTGCCACCTGTGTTGAGGCGTGCCCCAACAGTGCGGAGACCGATACAGTTGTTGAGATTGCAAGGTTGCATGTATCCAAGAGGCATGGGTTGCCCCTTTATAAGAGGGTTATGGGGCATGTGTTGAAGAATAGAGAGCTTATGGATTTTATAGTGGGCAGTGGAGCTGTTTTGCTTTCTACGTTGTTTAAGAGTACGAAGCTCTCCAGAGAGGCAATTGAACTTCCAGGTTCTTTATTGGATAGATTGATTCCTCCTATGGATAGGGTGAGTTTTATCAATAAGTATGCCAAGAGGAAGCGGGGTAGGGTGGCTTTGTTTCCTGGTTGCCTTATCAATTATTCGTATAGGAAGGTAGGGGATGACTTTGTTTACATTCTGGGTGAGTTGGGGATTGACTTTGTAGTTCCTGAGAAGCAGATGTGTTGTGGAGGACCTGTTTATTTTGCTGGCAATTTCAAGGATGCTGAGTATCTTGCCAGGAAAAACGTGGAACTGTTCCTCTCTTTGGATGTTGAGCACATAATTGTTTTGGAACCGACGTGTTTGAGTGTCATGAAGTTTGATTACCCCAAGCTCGCTATGTATTTGGAGGATAAAGAGCTTGAGGAGAAGACGAGGAAGGTTGCTGCGAGGATGATAGATCCTGTTAAGTTTCTGTATGAGAATACGAATTTGATAAGGATGCTTGGCAATCTTGATGTGAACACGACGTATCACGATCCCTGTCACTTGAAGAGGACGCAAGGAATAAAGAATGAACCCAGGGATTTTTTGAGAAAGATAAGCAGGTTCAGAGAAATGAAGAATGCAGATAGATGCTGCGGCAATGGTGGAACATTTAGTGTGGATTATAGGGAGCTCTCTCTCAGGATAGGTTCCAGGAAATTTGAGTGGATAGCTGAAACCGAAGCTGATTATCTTGTTACGGGGTGTTCTGCTTGCATGATGCAACTTTCAGAGATTTTGCATAGATATGGTCGTGACGATATAAAGACGGTACATACGATTGAATTGATAAAGGAAGCTTTGGAGGTTGGGGTATGAAAAGGGTTAGAAAGGCTGTTTTCCCAGTAGCTGGGCTTGGCACGAGATTTTTACCCGCTACTAAGAGTTCTTCTAAGGAGATGCTTCCTGTAGTGGATAAACCACTCATTCACTATGGGGTTATGGATGCTATAAAGGCGGGGATTGAGCTTATTGTGTTTGTCACAGGCCGTGGTAAGAGGGCTATAGAGGATTATTTTGATATTTCCTTTGAGCTTGAGTACCATTTGAGGACCCATGGTAAGGGGGAGCTTGCTGAGCAGATGAGGGGTATAAGCAATATGGCGGATTTTGTTTATATAAGACAGAAGGAGCCGAGGGGACTTGGACATGCTGTTCTTAGGGCGAGAGATATTATAGGTGATGAGCCGTTTGCTGTTATACTCCCAGATGAGGTGATGGATGGAGAGAGATCTGCCACTGCTCAACTGGTTGAGGTGTTTGATATGTATCAGTGTAGCGTACTTGGGTTACAGGAGGTTGAGCCTAAGAATGTTGATAAATATGGTATAGTTGATGGTATACATATAGATGAGAGGCTTTATAAACTTGAGAAGTTTGTGGAGAAACCGAGACCGGAAGAAGCCCCGAGTAATCTAGCTATAGTGGGCAGGTACATACTTACACCTCGTGTGTTTGAAGAACTTGAGAGAACAGAGTGTGGAAAACATGGTGAGATCCAATTGACGGATGCTATAGCCTCTTTGAATAGGAAAGAAGCTGTGTACGGGTATATACTTGACGTTGAAAGATATGACTGTGGGAACAAGCTGGGTCTGATAAAGGCTACTGTGAAGTTTGCTCTTAAAGACGAGGAAATAAAGGATGAACTGAAGAAGTATTTGAGAGAGGTGATAGATGCTGGATAGGGCGATTTTGAGAAAAAACCCTGAGCTTCTTAAGGAAAAACTCAAAGACAGATTCAGCGATATAGATGTCGATGAACTTGTTGAGCTTGATAGGAGTATAAGGAAAAAGAAACTGGAGCTTGAAGCGCTGTTTTCCAAGAGAAAAAAGCTCTCAAAGGAGATAGGCAGATTGAAGTCCAAGGGATTACCCGTTGATAGTATTTCTGAAGAGGCCTTAAAGATTTCTGAAATGATCCCTAGTGTTGAGAGTGAGCTTAGGGGACTTGAGAGTGATTTTGTTAACAAGTGGCTTGTGGTTCCAAACCTTATAGATGATTCGGTTCCCATTGGAGAGGATGATTCTTCTAACGTTGAAGTGAGGAGGTGGGGTGAACTCAGGGAGTTCGGGTTTGAACCTAAGGAACATTTTGAAATAGCCCAGAGGCTCGGGATACTTGATTTCGAACGTGGTGTGAAGCTGTCGGGCTCAAGGTTTGTGGTTTATAAAAGGGATGGAGCTCGTCTTGAAAGGGCATTGATAAACTTTATGTTGGATCTTCATACTGGAGAGCATGAATATGAGGAAATTATTCCGCCCTACATCGTGAATGAGGAAGTGATGGTAGGTACCGGTCAGCTGCCGAAGTTCAGGGAAGAAGTGTACGAAACAGATGGTCAATATTTGATTCCGACTGCTGAGGTGCCTTTGGTTAATCTTCACAGGGAAGAGATATTGGATGGTAGTTTACTTCCTATAAAGTATGTGGCATATACAGCCTGCTTCAGGAAAGAGGCTGGTAGTTACGGCAAGGATGTTAAGGGGATAATAAGGCAGCATCAGTTTAATAAAGTTGAACTTGTCCAGTTTGTAGAGCCGGAGTTATCCTTTACGGCGTTGGAGGAGCTCACTGAGCATGCTGAAAGTGTTCTGCGCAGACTGGAGTTACCGTACAGGGTTGTTGTACTTTCCAGCGGTGATATAGGATTTGCTGCCGCTAAAACGTATGACATAGAAGTGTGGTTGCCGGGGCAGGGTAGGTTCAGAGAGATTTCGTCGTGTTCAAATACGCTGGATTTTCAGGCGAGAAGAGCTTCCATAAGGTATAGGGATGAGAGTGGTAGGATTAGATTCCCGCACACTCTCAACGGTTCTGGGCTTGCAGTTGGTAGAACGCTGGTCGCTATCCTTGAAAATTATCAGGAAGAAGATGGGAGTGTCAGGATACCAAAGGCTCTTATTCCCTATTTTGGGAAGGATCGTATAGGGTAGATGGGATTTATTGAGGACAGGAGATTCAGAAGATACGGCGCAGCTTGTTTTTTCTTTGACAAATATGGTGGAATCGGTGAATTAGCTATTGTTACACACGTTGCACTGGTCAGGCAGGTTCATTCAGATATAGTCGTGAGGTGGCATCCATCTGAGGTTCAGGAGGCTGATGGTGTATATACGCATCTTCCTGGTGTTTTTGTGGCTGTTAAGGTAGCGGATTGTGTGCCTATAGTGATTCTTGATACTGGGAGTAGGATTATTTGTTCTGTTCATGCAGGTTGGCGTGGGAGTGCCAAGGGGATAGTGAAGAAAGCGGTGGCTAAGCTTGTAGAGGAAGGGGCTTCTAAAGAAGGGATGATTGTTTCATTCGGACCGCATATATGTGGTGGCTGTTATGAAGTTGGTGGAGAGGTGGCCGAGCTTTTCCAGTCTGAGTGCATTAGGAAGAGTGGAGATAGCCTGTTTCTGGATCTTGCCTGCGTAAATAGGAAACAGTTGCTGGAGTGTGGAATTCCCCCCAAGAATATAGAGAATGTGGGTGTGTGCACGTATGAGGATAGGAGATTCTTTTCCTATAGAAGGGATGGTGTCTGTGGCAGAAATGTAGGAGGAGGCGTGATACTTGGATAAGGAAGCCCCAGACAAACGCCTGAGGCTTAACTTTTTTTGAGAAATACTATTTCTCCGTTCTGTACATCGGCTTTTATGGTGTCTCCCTTTGTGAATAAGCCCTTGAGAATGGCTTCTGCAAGTTTATTTTCAACGTTGTTCTGGATGTACCTTCTCAATGGTCTTGCGCCAAATACGGGATCAAATCCCTCGTTTGCTATGGTGTCTATTAACGCTTCGGAGAACTCTATGTCAAATCCTTTGTCCTGTACTTTTTGTTTGGTTTTGTTCAGTAGGAGCTTTACTATTTCCCTTATTTGTTTTTTGCCGAGAGGATTGAATATAATAATTTCATCTACTCTGTTGAGGAATTCCGGCTTAAAGGTTCTGTGTACCTCAGTTTCGACTAACTTTTTGGCTTCGTTGAATCTGTTCTCAAACTCGGGATTGTCGGGGTCAACCGTTATTTGGGTTAGATATTGACTGCCGAGATTTGATGTCATGATGATGATAGTGTTTCTGAAGTCTACCGTTACACCTTTGGAATCTGTTAATCTGCCTTCATCCAGCACTTGGAGCAAGATGTTGAACACATCGGGATGGGCCTTCTCTATTTCGTCGAGGAGAACCACAGAGTATGGTCTTCTTCTGACAGCCTCTGTTAGCTGGCCGCCTTCCTCGTAGCCGACGTATCCTGGTGGTGCTCCTATCAATCTTGATACGGAAAATTTTTCCATATACTCACTCATGTCTATGCGTACCATTGCGCGTTCATTATCAAAGAGAAATTCTGCTAAAGCCTTTGAGAGTTCTGTTTTTCCAACACCTGTTGGTCCGAGGAAAATGAATGATGCTATAGGTCTGTTGGGATCAGATAATCCTGCTCTTGATCTAAGAATAGCGTTGCCAACAGCTTCTATAGCCCTGTCCTGACCTACAACGCGTTCTCTGAGTTTTTCCTTGATTTTGAGAATTTTTTCCCTTTCACTCTCTAGCATCTTGGAGACGGGTATACCTGTCCATTTGGAGACTATCTGAGCTATATCGTCCTCCGTTACCTCTTCCCTAAGCATCCTCTCTCCCAGGGTTTCCAACTTTTTGTTGTATTCTTCTAACTCTTTTTGCAGTTTGGGTAATTCTCCGTATTTGAGAATGCTTGCTTTCTCAAAGTCTCCATTTCTTTCTGCGATTTCCATATTTGTTTTTACTCTATCTATCTGTTCCTTTGTCTCATTTATTCGAGATAGGATTTCCTTTTCTCGTTGCCATTTTGCTGTAATTTCATTAAGTTGTTCTTTGAGGTTGGCTAATTCTTTTTCTATTCCTTCAAGCCTTTTTCTAGAGTCTTCATCCTTTTCTTTTTTCAAGGCCTGTTTCTCCACTTCAAGTTGGGCTATTTTTCTCTGCAAATCGTCAGCAAGATCAATCCCACTCTCCAGTCTCATTTTTAGGCTTGCAGCAGCTTCATCTATAAGGTCTATTGCCTTATCTGGTAGGAATCTATCCGTTATGTATCTGTGTGATAGTGTTGCCGCTGCGATTATGGCAGAGTCCCTTATCTTGACTCCGTGGTGTAGCTCATACTTTTCCTTAAGTCCCCTGAGGATAGAGATGGTATCCTCAACGGACGGTTCCTTGACGTATACTGGTTGGAATCTTCTCTGGAGGGCTGCATCCTTCTCTATGTATTTTCTGTACTCTTTCAGGGTTGTTGCTCCTATACATCTTAGTTCTCCCCTGGCAAGCATCGGTTTTAGCATGTTGGATGCATCTACAGAACCTTCAGCCGCTCCAGCTCCGACCAGGGTATGTAACTCATCTATAAACAGTATGATCTTTCCTTCAGCTCTTTTTACCTCGTTGAGTACTGCTTTAAGTCTATCTTCAAATTCTCCTCTGAATTTGGCTCCAGCTATCAGTGAGCCCAGATCTAAGGCTATTATTCTTTTATTCTTTAGGGATTCCGGAACATCTTTAGTTGCTATTCTCTGAGCCAGACCTTCTACTATCGCTGTTTTGCCTACACCGGGTTCTCCTATGAGTACTGGGTTGTTTTTCGTTCTTCTTGAGAGGATTTGTATGGTTCTTCTTATTTCTTCATCTCTTCCTATAACGGGATCTAATTTTCCCTTTTCTGCGAGTTCTGTTATATCCTTACCATATTTTTTTAAAGCTTCATACTTATCTTCAGGGTTCTGGTCAGTTATTCTCTGAGATCCCCTTATTTCGTATAGTGCTTTCAGTAAATCATCCTTCTTTACTCCCAGGTTCTTCAGTATACCAGCTGCTTGACAGTCTTCCATCATCCCTATGAGAAAGTGCTCTATGCTTATATATTCATCGCCCATTTTTTGGGCTTCTTTTTCTGCTCTTTTGAACACTTCGTCCAGCTCTTTTGTTATGTATATCTGTGTTGCAGTGGAGCTGGTTGTCTCCACCTGGGGTATCTTTTTTAGTTCTGAGTCTATAGCTGCGTTTATGGTATCTGGGTTGACTCCAAGTTTGTTGAATAATGATACGGCTACTGAGTCTTTATCTTGAATGATGGCTTTCAGAAAGTGGAGACTTGATATTTCCTGGTGCTTGTTTTCGTCTGTTATTGCCTTTGCATTTTGTATAGCTTCTTGGGACTTTATTGTTAGCTTGTTTATATCCATATTCTAACCTCCTTTTCTGTTGGTAAAAGAACAAAGGGGCTTACCGCCCCTCTGCACTTTTATCAATCTTTGGATATTGCTATCTCCTTTGGTTTGGATTCTGGCTTCTTTGGGATGCTTATTTTCAGCACTCCATCCTTGTATGTTGCCTTTATCTTGTCCGGGTCAACATTATTTGGTAACAGGAAGCTTCTTGCAAAGCTACCATAACTTCTTTCAACCCTGTAGTAGTTGTGTTTTTCATCTTTCTTTTCAAACATTCTTTCTCCAGAGACGGTGAGTGTGTTGTCTTCAACCCTTATTTTAATGTCTTTTTCTGTTATGCCTGGTATTTCGAATTCCAGCTCCACAGAATCTGGTGTTTCATAGATGTCTACCGCTGGAATCCACTCACCTGAATCTTTTCCACTCCTCAGATTGGGCAGGAAGTCATCAAATACCTGATTAAGCTTCTCCTGTAGTGTCGTTAGCTCCCTGAATGGATCAAATGGTTTCAGCATGGCTTTCACCTCCCTTTGGTTTTTTATTTTTTCCATTGAGTATTATAAACCTAATAGTAAATTTGTCAAGTTTGGAGCAAAAATTGTGTTTACTCTTAGTTTTTGCTTTTGATAAAGCATTTCAAACTTGACAATATAATTATAAATCTTATAATCTTTAAAAAAAGAAAGAGGGGTGAGAGCATGAGAGACCCTTATGAAGTACTGGGAGTTTCCAGAGACGCGACAGAAGAGGAGATAAAAAAGGCTTATAGAAAGTTGGCGAGAAAATATCATCCGGATCTCAACCCCAATAACAAAGAAGCGGAGAAGAAGTTTAAGGAAATAAACGAAGCTTATTCCATACTGTCGGACAGGGAAAAAAAAGAAAAGTATGATAAATTTGGGTTTGCTGGATTTGGGGATGGTGCAGGGGGATACCAACAGTACGACTTTTCCTCCGGCTCGTTTGGAGATTTTGATATAGGGAGAATATTTGAAGAGTTTTTTGGGAGAAGGACAGCAGGAAGTGATTTTGGGTTTTCCACTGGTTATCCTCCTGGTGCTGATGTCTATTACAATCTGACGCTGGATTTTAACGATGCCATAAAAGGGAGGGTTGTGACTCTTAACATAGGCAATGAGAAGGTGCAGGTAAAGATACCTCCGGGTGTTAGGGACGGAACGAAGTTGCGTGTGAGAGGGAAAGGGCAAAAAGGACTCGGGGGACGAGGAGATTTATACATAGTGGTTAATGTAACCCCAAGCAAAGACTTTTATGTGAAAGACGATAAGCTCTATACAGATTTTACCGTGCCGTTGGGAGTTGCCCTTTTTGGAGGAACAGCGAGGGTTAAAACTCCGGATGGTGAGATAACTATAAGGATTCCGAGGGGTACCCAGTGCAACCAAATATTCAGGATAAAGGGTAAGGGCATTGGAGGAGGAGATCTGTACGCTAAGGCTAGTGTGTCTATTCCCAAAAACGTGCCAGAAACGGACGAGATAAAAAGGATTCTGGGAGTGTAAGCCATGAGGGTTAAGAAAGGATATTATTCAATAGGTATGGTAGCGGAGATGCTTGAGATACATCCTCATACCATAAGGGAGTATGAGAGGGAAGGGCTTATAAGGACGAAGAGAACGCCAGGTGGTATAAGGATTTACACGGATGAAGACATTGAGGAAATAAAGTTCATACGGGAGCTTACCCAGGGTTTAGGTGTGAACCTTGCAGGGGTTGATATAATTTTGAGGATGAAGAGGCAGATAGAAGAACTCCATGAGGTGATAGAGAACCTGGAAGATAGGCTCAGGAGAAAAATAGAAGAAGAGTACGCCAGAAAGACAGCTCTCTCTCCAAAGCGAGAGACTACAATTGTTGAGATCACTGTTGAGGAGGAGTGAGAGCTGCCTTGACTATATTTCCATTTGTTACCACTTTTTGTACGGGAGGAATTTACCTGATAGAATAATCTTTACGCGGTCTCCCTTAGGATCTTTCTCCTTGTCTATGTTTATCGTGAAGTCTATGGCACTCATTATTCCATCACCGAATTTTTCATGTATCACTGATTTAATAGGCATACCATAAACCTGTATGATTTCATAGAGCCTGTATATGAGTGGATCTGTTGGTATGGAAGGTCCAAGCCCTTTTGTGGGGAATTTGGTGAGTTCCTTTGCTATCTCTTTACCGAGTTCTAGCTCTGATACAAGTTTTTTGGCTTCCTCCTCTGATGCACTTGCTTGTCTGTAGAACAGAGCGGCTACCCATACCTCATTTCTACCTATGAGTTTACCCAGTTCTTCAAAGGTTAGGTTTTTCTTTTCTTTGGCTTCCAACAGCACTTCAGTTACCTTTGGTAACTCCATATTTCACCTCCTGTGGCTTTCTAGTTTTCTGTATACGTAGCTCATGGATACAAACGACAGTGGAACCGTGACAAGTAAACCAAGCCCTAGCAGGAGTGCGCCTATAGTATTTAACGCAGTTAATATTATGATAAGGCCGAAAATTTCCCACCGCATGCCTCTGGTTAGTTCGCTGCTTTTCTTGAGCGCTGAGACTGGTTCAAGTCCTTCATCAACTATTGAAAATCCATAAAGTGAAAAGGATACGCTCCATATTATTCCGGGTATGACCAACAGTAATAGACCGACAAAGATGATCAGAGCATAGAGTATAGAAGCTCCTATAAAGTTTAGCAGTAAGGGGAAAGGAGGAAACATGTCTGAGTACTGGGGTCTTTTACCGTCGCAGAGAATGAGGGAAATGTTTATCATGCCTGTTTCAAATACCCATGAGACTATGTAGGCCAGTACCACAGAGGCGGTTTTCAGCAGGATCCAGTTTGCCGAGTGGGTTATTGAATCCAGGATTGTAACAGTGAGCAGCATGATGATCATGATTACTATGAAGAAGAGAAACTTCCTTTTCACTATTTCCCAGGAGACAGATAGTACTTCGCCTATGGTAAATGGTTTGTAGGATGTCATGCTCTCACAGTTTAACAAGTTTTTCTATTCTATTGTTAGCATACTTTAGAGCGTTGACAACTTTAAGCATATTGTTCAGGAGTCTGTATATGTTCGCCACCCTTTCCACCAGATCGCTTATTACTTCAGCGTGTTCATTGATTGCAAGAGTATTTTCATTCAGAGCTTCGCCTATGGTGTTTGATGTGTCGTTGACCTCTGAAAACACGCCTGCAAATTTCTGAAAGTCACTGCTGAGTGTTTCAAGAAACTTATACACCACTTCTACGTTTTCCAGGATCTCGTCTAGCTTGTCATTAAATTCATCCATTATATCCTGTATCCTTGCGGCAAGGTTGTGCGATTTATCTGCAAGTTTTTTTATCTCGTCCGCTACCACTCCAAATCCTTTTCCTTTATCCCCGACCCTTGCTGCTTCTATCGCTGCGTTCAGGGCAAGGAGATTTGTTTGGCTTGCTATCTCGGATATGTTGTCTGTTATTGAGTTGACTGTTTCTGCCACCCTGCCAAGTCCCTTTATTTCCTCTACAAATTCCCCTATGTCACTCTTTCTTTCCTCAAGGTCGTTGCTTCTTTTTACTATATTCTCCGCTATCTCTCCTATATCGCTGTTGAAAGTTTTAAAACTGTCATTCACGCTCAGTATATTGTCTTTCATTCCCCTGAGGTTTCCGTCCATTTCTTCAAGTGATGCAGAGAAGGTTTTCATTTCGTCATCCAGTGTTGCTATGTTATGGGATATGATATTTATGCTTTCTACCATTGCCGTTGATAGGAGAGAGCTCTTTATTACGCCCATAGAGAGCTTTTTTATCGCGTTTTCCTTTGGTCCTGTATGTCGATTTATTGAATCGGACATTTGTGAACCTCACATACCAGATATTTCGTCAATTATATCGCTTCCACATTTTAACCTTTCCAACCAATCTATGAATTTCTTCACGGATTTTCCTCTGAAAACACCCCCGTGTTGTGGAGCTATCATTTCTATATCCAGCTGCCTTATGAGGCTGATGAATTTCCTGCATGCGTTGGAGGATGCCATGTATCTTTTATGGAAAGCTTCCATCAATTTCACATGGGTGTCAAAATCATCCACGAATAGGTATTTTTCAGATTCAGAGAACACAGCGGCTCCTATGTCTCCACTGAATAGTATTTTGGATTTTTGGTCATACAGCGTATGAAAGCCAGGTGAATGCAAAAAGTGTGCGGGAATAAATCTTGCGTGTTCCAAGGTGCCGCCACTGTCTTCTATGGGTTTTATTCTGGAGAGGTCTGTTATGCCAAGGTGTGGTAGAAACCTTACCCACAGTGAAGAGATGTAAACACTGGCTTCTGTCACGGATAACCACATGGATAACCCCGAACTCACATCTGGGTCTTGATGGGTGAAGAAGATATACTTGATGTTCTCGAGATCTATATAGTTTGTGATGTTTGCGACCACTTTGGGGAATATGTGTATGCCCCCTGGGTCAAGGAGTATTCCCTTTCCGTTGTTGATGATGAGGTACTGGTTTGTTTGTATAAGCCCTTCGTCAAACTTTCCCCACCCCAGCCATATGAATTGGTATCCCGGTTCCTCGTATAAAATCTCACCCTTTTCCAGGTCCACGTCTGAATTGGATTTACTACAGTAGGCCATAGTTTGCCTCCGTTCAAAACAATGCTATATCCTGATTATAGGCTGTATTTTATGTTAGGTCAATAAGAAGTTCCTTTTTTAGTAACCTAAGTAGGCTTTCTTAATATCTTCATCCTCTATTATCCCTTCGGCGGCTCCGTGTTTCACTATTCTGCCTAGTTCGAGTATGTATATCCTTTGTGATACCTCTATGGCCTTTTGGGCATTCTGTTCGGCCAATAGGAGTGTTATCCCTCTCTTGTGTAAGGTTTCTATGGTTTCAAATACTGTATCAACGAGTTTGGGCATGAGCCCCAGTGAAATCTCGTCTATCATGAGCAGTTCTGGTTCGCTCATTAAAGCCCTTGCCACTGCAAGCATCTGTCTTTCACCACCGGAAAGCGTACCTGCCGTTTGATTTTTTCTCTCGGCGAGCCTGGGGAATATTGAGAACACCTCTTCTACTCTTTGTTCTATGATTCTTTTATTTTTCTCTCTGTATGCCCCGAGCATCAAGTTCCCTATAACCGGTATTTTAGGAAATACTCTGCCTCCCTCAGGCACAAGGGATATACCCAATTTGGCTCTCCTGTGGGCTGGAAGATTCGATATATCCCTTCCAGAATAAATTATCTGCCCCTTGTTCTTACGTGTTAAACCCATTATTGTTTTTAGGAGTGTGCTTTTTCCAGCGCCGTTTGCTCCTACAACAGAAACGCATTCGTGTTTTTTCACGGAGAGGGTTATACCTCTCAGGGCTTTTATCTCTCCATATGAGACTTCAAGTTCCTTTATTTCAATTAAGCTTTCTCTTTCTTCCAAGGTAAGCCTCTATGACTGTAGGGTTATTCACGACGTCTTTGGGTATGCCTTCAGCTATTTTTTTACCGTAATTGAGCACCATCACACGTTCACAGAGTTCCATTACAATGGGCATGTTGTGTTCTATTATCAGTATCGTTATCCCATCTTTGTTCAATGATAACACCAGTTCTTTTAGCTCGTCCATTTCTGAGAAGCTAAGCCCTGAGAATGATTCATCGAGGAGTACGATTGATGGATCCGTGGCCAATGCCCTGGCTATTTCAAGTTTCCTTTGAAACCCGAGGGGTAGTGTATCTGCTGGCCTGTCCTTGAACTTTAGCAGGCCAGTTATCTCTAAGATTGATTCTACCTTCTTTATGTTCTGTTTGTTTTTCCACATGCCGAAACACTTTATACTGGGATAGAACTTAATTCCGTGGGCTACCATAACATTTTCAAGGACTGAAAGGTGTCGGAAAGGTCTCACCACTTGGAAGGTTCTTCCTATGCCTTTTCTTACCATTAGATGGGATGGTAGGCCTGTTGTTTCTTCTCCATTCAAGTATATACTCCCGTGGGTTGGTTTGAGCACACCACTTATTATATTAAACAAGGTAGTTTTTCCGGCACCGTTTGGACCAACTATCCCGAATATACCTCCCCTTCTAATAGAATATGTAACGCTGTCCAAGGCTTTGAGTCCGCTAAATAGCTTTGTTATGCTGTTTATCTGTAGGATCTCTTTGGTTTTATTAGCGTCCATAGTATTCCCTCTCTTCCGAAAAACCCGCTCGGCTGGAATCTCATCATAAGAAGCAACAGCCCACCGTACAGCAACATTCTGTAGTTGTGTATGGGCCTGAATAGTTCAGGCATAACCACAAGTAGTACGGCACCGAACATGGGACCGATGATTGTGTTTTCTCCTCCCACCATAACCATTGCAAGTATTGTTACGGATACTGGAAAGGAGAATGTATTCGCACTTATAAATCCCATGAAACTTGCGTATAGAACGCCTGCAATACCAGCCAAGGCAGAGCCCAGGGCAAATGTCATTACCTTGAATCTACGAGGATCCACCCCAGAGATGCTTGAGGCCAGCTCGTCGTCTTTTATGGCTGAGGAGGCAAGTCCTGCCCATGAACGTTTGAATGCGTAACTTATGGCTATGGTGAATACAACCATCAGATACGTGAGCCCCAGAAACTCACCCGATGAGATCATGGTTCCATTCCATGTTGGAAATGGGATGTTTCCTATACCCATTGCTCCGCCGAAAAACTTTACGTATTTGAATACGGCCTGTACAATGAAGTTTATGCCTATTGTAGTGATGGCGAGAAAATCATCCCTGACTCTTAGGCTGGGTAGTCCGAGTATTATGCCTATTATAGCGGTTATTATAACAGCTATTATGCTTGACTCCAGAAATGGGATGGAGAATTTTGTGGTGAGGACAGCGAAGGAATATGCTCCTATGCCCCAAAATGCTGCGTGTCCCAGTGATATTTGTCCTGCATATCCGACTATTATATTGAGACTCAGTGCTAAGATCATGTACATGCCTATTATGGTTAGCAGAGTACACATGTAAGCAGACATTTCCTATCCCTTACCAAATACTGATGTTAGACCCTCCGGTTTGATCATAAGGACTAGTATCATGAACAAAAACGCCAGTGAATTTCTTGGTAGTGGGATATTGAATATTCCCACTGACAGGGCTTCTATTAGACCTATGAGCAATGCTGCATAGAATGCTCCCCATATGTTGCCCATTCCCCCAACCACTATAATAGCTAAGGATTTGTATGCAGGCATATCGCCCATGGATGGATAAACAGAGTTGAAATATACCCCGACAAGTACGCCTGCGATACCAGCCAGGGCAGAGCCCAGGGCGAATGCCATTAGCGTTGTTTTTTTGCTGTTTATTGACATTACCTCTGCCATCTCCATGTCCTGCGATATCGCTTTTAGGCTCATGCCAAATTTTGTGTGTTCGGTTATATACCATAGAGCCAGTATGGAAAAAAAGGATACTGCTAAGACAATTAGCTGAGAGCCACCTATTACTATGGTGCCGATATGGAACTCCTCGCCAAATAGGTGTTTTGGAAATGACTGGATATACGGTCCAAATATGAGCCTCATGCCCTCTTCAAGGCTTATGAATATGCCTATACTGGCTATCAGGGGTACTATAGGTGGATACTTTAGTAATGGGAAATACACGAGATCCTGAATCAGTACGCCCACCAGCGCACTTACGACCATGGCTGCTGCCATTGAGAGGATAAGACTCCCTGTGAGTGTGAATGTGTAGAGTCCGGTATATGCACCTACCACATATACACCCGCATGGGCTACATGAATGATTCTGAGTATGCCGTAGACCATAGCGAGTCCTACAGCTATGAGTGCGTATACCCCACCTATGGTTAAACCGTTAACGATCTGCTGAAGGAGCACTATAAACCCTCCTTCCCCTTTTGTATGTGGCGAATATAGGGTTTACACCAAAGTGGTAAGGTATGAATATGGGGTGTGGGTACTTCAGGATTATCAGGTCTGCTTGTTTCCCTTTTTCTATGCTTCCCAATGTGTTTTCTCTGCCGAGTGAGTAAGCTGCGTTCAGGGTGCAAGCTGTTATAGCTTCTTCAATGGCGAGCCCCATTTCCATAACAGATAGCGTGATAATTGTGGGCATTGATTCGGTGAATGAGCTTCCAGGATTGCAATCCGTGGCTAACGATATGGGTATGCCTGCTTTTATCATTTTTCTGGCCGGAGCATAGGTTTCTCTTAGGCTGAAGGCAGTTCCGGGCAATAATACAGCTATTGTTCCGGTTTTTGCTAATATTTCCATGCCTTTTTCCGTTATTTTCAAAAGGTGGTCGCATGATACCATAGGTATTTCGTCAGCCAGTTCAGTGCATCCTATAGCTTCTATTTCATCAGAGTGTATTCTTGCTTTGAGACCATATTTGAACCCCTGGTTTAGTATGGCTTTTGTTTCTGAGGCGGAGTATACTCCCTTTTCACAGAACACATCTATAAACTCTGCGAGTTTATTGGTTGCTACGTATGGTATCATTTCGTTGATAACGCTATCAATGTACTTTCCTTTTGGTATATCTGTTGGTATTGCATGAGCTCCCGTGAAGGTGGGTATTATCTCACACGACAGGGTTCTGTTGAGTTCCTTTATTGCTTTTAGCTGTTTTATTTCAGATTCAAAATTCAATCCGTACCCGCTTTTTGCTTCTATGGTGGTTGTTCCCCACTCGTAGAATGTTTTTATTCTTTCAGCTGTTGCCTCTATTAATTTTTCCAGGGAGCTTTCTCTGACTCTTTTTACTGTACTTATGATTCCACCGCCGTTTTTCAGGATTTCTAAGTATGTTTTTCCTTCAAGTCTCATCCTGAATTCATTTTCCCTAGTTCCGATAAACACGGCATGGGTATGTGGATCAATGAATCCGGGTAGTACAGCGTTGCCCTCAACATCTGTTATGTTACGTGCATCCCCATAGATTCTTATGAGGTGTTTTGTTGGTCCCACATCCACTATGCTTCCGTTATGTATGGCTATTGCTCCGTTTTCTATTACGAAGAGTTCCTTTAATTCCTCACCCCGTTTTGCCCTCTTTTGCGTGTCAGCCACTGTAAAAATATTGGCATTCACTATGAGCGTATCAATGTTACAGCTCATCTCTCAGTTCCTCTTTCACAACATTTTCCAGAAGTTCATCATCTGCTAATTCTGGTACTGTTATTATATCCTCACTGTCTTTATTCCATTCCTTGACTACGGCAAGGGCGTGTTCGTTTCTTGCCCATGCTCTCCTGCTTACGCCTACCATCACGTCCCAGGGTATAGCCCTCCTTATTATTCCATCTATTCTTTCTGAACCGTCAAGAACGAGCCCGAATCCCCCGTTTTTTGCCTTTCCTATTCCAACACCTCCACCGTTGCTTAGGACTACCATGCTCATACCCCGTGCGGCGTTTCCAGCGAAACAGTGTACTGACATGTCAGCCATGATGTTGCTCCCATCCCTGATGTTGGCTGTTTCTCTGAAAGGTGAGTCTGTGCCGCCGGTATCGTGGTGGTCTCTTCCCAGCATCACTGGCCCTATTTCACCCTTTCTTACCATTTCGTTGAATTTTAAAGCTATTGCTGTTCTTGTTGGAGCGTCAGCATACAGTATTCTTGCTTCAGTCCCAACGACAAGGTTGTTTTTTTCTGCATTTTTTATCCAATAGTAGTTATCTCTATCCTGCATCCTGCGGTTCTTGTTTATAAGAAGCAGGGCTGCCATATCTGTTTTTATTAAGTCCTCATGTCTTCTTGATAGGCATACCCATCTAAATGGCCCGTACCCGTAATCAAAGTATAAGGGTCCCATTATGTCCTCAACGTAGGAGGGGAATATGAATCCCTCGCTTGTGTCGAAACCGTTTTTTGCGACTTCTTTCACGCCTGCATCAAATACGGCCTTAAGAAAACTGTTACCGTAGTCCCAAAAGTGACTTCCTCTCTCTGTGAGTTTCTTTATAAGACCAAAGTGTTTTTTGAGTGATGAGTTTACATGTTCTATGAATTTGGAATGGTTGTTCTTTATCATTGCTCTGCTTTCTTCAAGGGTGAGGCCCTGGGGGATATAGCCTCCGTCATATGGCACGTGGCAGGAAGTTTGGTCTGAGAGGAGTTCTATGTCAATGTTGTTGTTCACGGCGTACTCTAAAAGGTCAACGATGTTGCCGTGGTATCCTATGGATATGGGTTTCTTGTCTTTAATATGCTTATGAGCAATGGAGAAAGCTTCTGATAGGCTGTTGGTTGCCACGCTGAGCCACTTTTGGGACTTTCTTGTTTTTATCCTTGATTCGTCAACTTCAGCTATTATTCCTACTCCACCTGCTATCTCAACGGCTTTTGCTTGGGCTCCGCTCATGCCTCCAAGCCCAGAGCTCACGAAGAGATGTCCTGAGAGATCTCTATCCCACGGTACATTGAGAAATAGTCTTGCTGCGTTTAGGATAGTGATATATGTTCCGTGTACGATTCCCTGTGGGCCTATGTACATCCATCCTCCGGCTGTCATCTGTCCGTAATTTGCTACCCCAAGTTGGGCTGCGGTATTCCAATCCTCTGGGTTGTCAAACATGCCAACCATCATGGAGTTTGTGATGATTACCCGTGGGGCTTCCTCGTGGGATTTGAACAGACCTAAGGGGTGACCAGACATTATAACTAGGGTTTGGTCTTTTTCCATGACTTCAAGATAACGCTTTACGAGTACGTACTGCATCCAATTCTGGAATACTTGCCCTGTTTCACCATATGTTACAAGTTCATATGGATAAAGGGCCACGTCAAAGTCAAGGTTATTGTCTACCATCACCTGGAAGGCTTTTCCTTCTACTGTTTTTCCGCGGTATTGTTCGATGGGTTTGCCCCAGATTCTACCCTCTGGTCTGTATCGGTAAGCGTATATTCTGCCTCGTGTTTTTAATTCTTTGAGAAATTCATGTATCAGTCGCTCGTGAAGATGCTTAGGAACGTATCTGAGGGCGTTTTTTAGGGCGAGTTTTACTTGTGATGGACTCAGATTGAAGTGTCTTGCAGGGGCTCTTCTTACTCCTTCCTCAAATTTAGGGTATGGCGGTAGTTCATCGGGGAGTTTAATGCGTTCAACTTTTCCCATTGTTGCCTCCTTGCATCGATGGGAGGGGATCTCCCCTCCTTTATTTGCTGGGTGGTGTTATTATGGATGGATCTGTTACGACACCGAAATATGTAAAATGCTCGTCTACCACCTTTTGAACCTGCACAGGTTTTACAACTTCCCCTAGTTTGTTGAATCCCTTGATAAATCCAGTGACCCCGTTGAAGTCCTTGGTGCTGGCCAGTGCCTTTCTTATCTTGGATGGATTTGTGGAGCCAGCTCTCTTGATAGCTTCCGCTAGCACATATACAGCATCAAATGAAGAGGCTCCTACCATGTCAGGTTCCATGTGGTATTTCTTTCTGTACTCCGTAATGAACCACTTTGCTATAGGTCTTTTGTCATCTCTGTTTAGGTCTGTAGTTATTATGGTGCCGTTTGCCGCGGACTGAGCTATCTTTAAGAACATGGGCGAGTCAAAACCTTCCTGTCCCAGTATGGTTGCTTTAACACCGAGTGTTTTTGCTTGTCTGACTGTTAAAGCGCCCTCCGAATAATAGCCGGTTGAATATATGAGATCAGGATGCAGCTCTTTAATCTTTGTTAGAAGGGGTCTGAAGTCTTTAGCACCAAGTGCAAATGTCATCTGCGCGATAATTTTTCCACCGAGTTTTTTCACCTCGCTTATAAATCCTTTTGAGAGGGCTCTTCCGAAATCGTTATCCATGGTAAGTACCGCTATGTGTTTCTTGTGTAGCATTTTCACGGCCACATACCCGCCTGCTGCCCCTTCAACTGTGGCTAGAAACCCAACGCGGAAGATGTAGTTTCCGGCCTTTGTTATGGCTGGGTGTGTTGCATAAGCTACCACAAGAGGAATGTGATATCTTTGGTATATGGGTGCTGCCGCTCTTGTGGGTGTACTGTAAGAGCCGCTCACGACTCCTACTACTCCATCTTCCTGGATGAGCTTTCTTGCTATCATGACGGCCTGCTGTGCGCTTGCTGCGTCGTCGTAAACGACGAGTTTCAGGGTTTTTCCGTTGATACCGCCGTGGGAGTTTATTCTTTCAACGGCAAGCAGTGCTCCGTGTTCGGCACTTGTTCCATCGGCGGCTGCAAATCCCGTTAACGGTGCGAAAAACCCTATCTTTACGATACCACCTGCGAATGAAATGTTTGCTGATAAAAGAACAGCAACTAGAACCATCACAAATTCTCTTAGCCTCATAACCCCTCCTTTTCATGGTTTTGATTTGAAGAGATAGAATCCAAAACCCCGAAGATAATGTGGGCAGCAAGCCTTGATGTTCTGTTGTCAATGTCAAGCAGGGGGGAAACCTCAGCTATATCAAAGCTTATTACCTTTTTTGAGTTGAGCACTGTGTGGAATAATGGCATGAATGTTTCAATGTTTATACCTAGCGGTTGAGGAGCGCTGACACCCGGTGCTATAGCTTGTGAGAACACGTCCATACATATGGTGAGATGGATTACTTCTGCTGAATCAATAAAGCTTTTGAGTTTTGGTATGGAGATGTTATATTGGTGAGTTTCTTCTGAGTTAATGTATGAGACTCCATATGTGGCTGCGTCCTTGAACAGGCTGAGTGTGTTGCCGCTTTTCTGTATTCCAACGCACATGTAATGAAAATCGTTGCCGTTTTGTTCACATATATCAGCAAGTTGTCGGAATGAGGTTCCTGAGGTGGCGCCGTTGGTGTACGGCCTCATGTCAAAGTGGGCATCGAAGTTTACTATAGATGGCATCTCGCCTAGGTGTTTTGTATCTCCCATCACAGAACCGAAGGCCACCTCATGTCCCCCGCCTATTATTATCGGGAATATTCCATGGTTAAGTACAGTGCTTACACATTGCGACAGGGTTTCTTGTGCTTTTTCAAGGTTATCAATACATATAACATCTCCGGCATCGTATAGGTGCTCTCCTGCAAAATGCCAAGGTAGCGAGGCGAGATAGGTTCTTATTGTGTCAGGGGCTCGGGCTGCTCCCACCCTTCCTCTGTTCCTCAGGATGCCAAGATCGCTTTTGAATCCAATGATGCAGAATCCATTTGAAACTTTGGGGATGTGGTTTAGATCCAGGGGTTCTACTACCTGATGCCATCTTTTGAGCTCTTCCTCGTTACCATCTGTTCTTCCCTTCCACGCTAGGCTTGGTGGTCTATATCCCTGCTTCATACGGTCACCTCAATATAACCTAAATTCGTTTCCTTCCACTGTGAGCCCTAAAGTACTTGCCTTTTCCAACAATTTTCCTTCATTTATCAATTTGTTTGCTGTTTGTATGTGTCTATACAGGGTTTCATCCTGCTCTATGTGTGGTATGACATCGCGGATTATTTCCATGCATCCCTCAATGATAGATGAGGACCTCAGTGGTTTTCTAAAATCTAGGGCTTGAGCGGAGAGCAATAATTCCACAGAGAGTATCTTTGAAAGGTTATCTGTTATTCTATTCAACTTAAGAGCGGATATAGAACCCATACTTACGTGGTCTTCTTGTCCCAGTGCTGTTGGAACTGAGTCTACTGACGGTGGAAATCCGAGCGTTTTGTTTTCGCTTGATATGGCGGCTGAGGTATATTGAGCTATCATGAAGCCGGAGTTAAGCCCTGGATTCTTTGAGAGTAGAGGAGGTAGTTCTTCGTCTCCTGCGAGGAGCAGATAGCTTCTGCGATCTGAGATATTGCCTATCTCTATGGCTGATAGTGTGGCGTAGTCTATTGGTAAGGCTATTGGTTCCCCGTGGAAATTACCGCCGCTTATGGCTGTTTGCTCATCAAAGATGATAGGATTGTCTGTTACGGAGTTCAGTTCTATAGTGAGTGTTTCCTTGAGGTGTTTGAATGCATCCCACGCTGCTCCGTGTACTTGTGGGATGCATCTAATGGAGTAAGGGTCTTGTACCTTTTCGCAGTTCTCATGGGATTTCAGGATCTCTGAGCCAGAGAGAATTACTCTTATCTTTCTGGCAACGTGGATGCTGCCAGCGTGGGGTCTTAGACTGTGTAACCTCTCGTCAAAAGGCTGTAAGGAGCCTTTTAAGGCGTCAACGGTGATTGATGATATAAGGTCAGCGTTTTCCAAACAGTTAAACAGCTTTGAGATCCCAGTTATGGCAAGCGCCAGGGTAAACTGAGTTCCATTTATCAGGGCCAATCCTTCTTTTGGATGTAATTCAATGGGTTTAAGGTTAAACCTTTTCAGTATCTCCATGGATGGGTATATTTTACCTTTAAACAGTACGCTTCCTTCCCCTATTAACGGCAATATCATGTGTGCCAGTGGTACGAGATCTCCTGATGCCCCTACGGAGCCCTGGGTATATATCACGGGTATTATGTTGTTCTCCATATGCCATTGGAGTCTTTTGAGTGTTTCCAAGGAGACACCTGAGTATCCTATGCACAGGGAGTGTATTTTTGTCACAATCATGAGTTTTACAATTTCGGGGGATACTAACTCACCTGTTCCACAGCTATGGCTCCTGATGAGATTGTACTGTAGGGTTTTGGTTTCTTCTTTCGATATTATTGTTCTGCATAATGGTCCAAACCCAGTGTTTATGCCGTATATTGGTCTACTGGAGGTTGCCAATTTTTTTGTGTTTGCAAATGATTTTTCTATTTTCTCCACGGCTTGGGGTGATATTGTTGCCTTTGTTTTTCCTCTTGCTATATCAAGAGCCAGTCCAGGTGTAAGTTTATCTATCCCGTAGCGAAACTCCGGCCTATCGTGAGAATACTGCGAGCCTTTTGTCGACATCAACAAATTCCCTATTCTGTGTTTTCTGGAAACCATTTTCTTCGAGCAAATAGCTTACACCTATTTTGTCTCCGTCAAAGTATACGTGTATTTTCTTGTTGCTTTTTCTCAAGGACTTCAGGAATTCGCCGATGAGAGATGCACAGACACTATTGTCTACATCATCTCTGTCGCATAGGAAAACCTTAAGCTCTGAGCTTTCCTCAACGGGTATCAATGCTCCAAGGAGTTCTTTGCCCTCTGTTGCTGTTATTATACCTTTTTTGTTTTTTCTTACGATGGTATGGAATTCATTTACGAGCTTTAGTGATTCTGCTCCATAGTTCATGAGCCACATGAAGAATAATCTTTTCAGCTCTCCGTACAGGGTTTCATTGTACGTTGCTATGGAGAATGTGCTTTTGTTCAGTATGTCCAACACCCTGTCTGAGAGACTCTGTCTTTTGAAGGAGGATTCAATCTCGCTCAGTGCTTCAAGGAAATATTTACTGTTTTCACCCTCTTCCAGCATTTCTTTCATCTTTGCTTTTATTATTTTCCACACAGGTTTTACACTTCTTAATAGTTCAATGCCTTCCCTTGTGAAGGATATATACCTCATCCTTTTGTCTGTGCCATCGTGTGTTGTCTCAACAAGCCCTTTTCTTTCAAGTAGAGAGACCATCTGGCTGGCGCCGGATTGGGTTATGTCTAGTTCGTTTGCTATGTCGCTTACGCTCATTTTCCCGTATCTGTCAAGAAGGAAAAATATGGGAAACCATGATGGTTCAAATGGGATCCCCCTCTCCTTATATATGAAGGCTACATCGGATAAGAACCTCTCGCTGAGTCTTCTTAGCCTTGTTCCGAATATCAGTTCCTTTGAGAGCTCAAATATTGACATACCTTTTCCTTTAATACTTAACTAAGCTCTAAAATATATAAATAAATTGTCCGGTTGTGTCAAGAGTATTTTCCAGGTGGCGGTAGATGATAACCGCTCCAGAGGACAGCCTCGTGGATTACATATTTTTCTTAAGGTATTTCGCTATTCTTCTGTGGCTTTTTCTACGGTCTGACACAATATACTAGAGAAGATGGTGTTCGTGGGTGGCTTTCTTTCGGCCTCAAATTTCCTCAGGACAGAGTGTTCTTGCATTAATCAGTGTAACATCTACCACACGCTTGGTTCTTTCTGTCGGTGTTTCTAATATTATCCTTAGAACAGGGCTGACCTTCTCATTCCAAGAAGCATCAAGTTTACGAAAGCCAGCCTTCTCATAAACGGTTCTCCTTATTAAAACCTCAGTGAAAACTCTAAGTTAATCCCGGTTTCCTCGGTTCTGCTGGATGGCTCCCACATTGTGTACGTTCCGCTTGATGTAACTACTGTCTTCTTTTCCGACTTGTGGAATTTCCACCCCGTATAAAATCCTTCGACCCCAAGAGTGAGATGGCCTATTTTGTACTTTATGGGTAGAGTCAAGGTCCATGTATAAGCCGTTCCCATTGGGAATACGGTGTCAAACTTTTCGTTGTACATAAAGTTGATGGATTTGGCCTTTGGTGAGACCGCTCCGAGAGCTGATATACCCGTAGAGAAGTGCTTTGAGAAATAGTAATCCGTTTCAAACTTCAATCCTAGAAACAGGTTTCTGTAGTCTTCCGTGTATCCACCTATTCCTTCCAGTTTTCTCTTCCAGAACCTGATGCCGAGCACAAGGGATTCTTTTGTCACGAGATGTTTTTGTATCTGGGCGAAGCCTGTTCCAGCGTCAACTCTGAGTATCTTCTCGTTCGTGTCTGAAGTTATAGGCAGGTAAACACCGGTTCCGGTTTGGAGATAACCGTTGTACCTGCCGTTTGATTCCGAAAATGCGATCCTTGTGAAATTGTAGAAGTGACCCAGAGACAACCTGTGTTTTGATATGGTCTCTCCAGTGATGAACACGCCATTCATCCATGCTGTGTCCTTGTCTGATGGGGTCGTGTCCTCCTTGTAGTGGAACGAGTATCCTGTATAGCCAACGGAGAGCCTGTAGCCTGGAACGTTGCTTGTTGCCGTCGATGAAGAAGCATGAACGGGTACGGTTAAAAATACCAGTGTCTCCAGCACAGCTAAAAATAAAATCCCTTTTTTCAGATCCTTCAATGGCATTTTTACGCCTCCTTGAGATAAGGTTTTATAACTATTAACGATAGTTGTGCTGAAAAACTGACATGTGATGTGTATAATATTGATGGATATGGTTCATGTGGTTTGGCTCAGGATGGATTTTTCTGTTTCCTCGAGTTTTTCGTGATAGTTCTTTATTTTTTCTATTTCTTTGAACGGTCCTCCTGTGTCTGTGTTGGTTTGAGCCAAGTTGTTTTTTTAGGTTTTTCTGTTCTTCCAATTAGTTCTTTGAGTTTTTTGTTTTTTCTTCAAAAAACTGGAGTTTTAGAAAAATCAGGTCTTTTACTTCTTTTTTACTGTGATTTTCCTTGTGGTTAACTTTGTGGGGAGTTCTTCACTTTCTAATTTTTGAGCGTTTTAAGGAAGTTTGAGTCCTTTAGTTCGTTTATTAATCGAGAGATTTTGTTTGTTTCAGGTTCGTTTGATGTGAGTGAAGGAACTGACTTTTTAGATGAGGTAACCATGTCTTTTAGATATTAGCTTTTCTTTCCTTCTTTAGTTTGAAGTATTTAGTTTTCCTTGATGTCTTGCGATTTCATTTTGTGCTGGTTATCTGGTGTACACTTGTGTTTGAGTTGTTCTTCTATTCTCTTTGAGGGTTGATTGGTGTTGGGATTTTCTTTTACCTCTTCCGGAGAGAAGTGCCGAAAGTTGAATCTCTGTTTTATCGGGAGTTTTAATTGGTGGTCTACTTTGTATGTTCGCTAAGTGGGTTTTATGCGATTGGTAGTTTTCTATGCGCTGTTTCGTCTAGGCTTTTGGGTGCTCCACACTTAGCAATCTAGTAGCTTCGTTTAACAGTGTGGTCGCGTTGAGAAGGCACAGCCTTTTGTAGACACTCCGGAGAAATTGGAGATCCTTAAATAAAATATGGTGGGATGGTATTTTTAGGTAACTTTTCACGTTCCAGAAGGGTATTTGTGGATGACGAAATTTTGGGTGTTTTTTGCAGTTCTTCTATATTGTTTAAGATTTTTCTGATCAGTGGTGGATTGTTTTTACCGAGGCTTTAGGGGAGTTTGATATCATATATTCTGAAAATTCTTTGAGGAGCATCTATTTTATTTCTGATTTTCTATGCGCGATAGTATTATTTGTCGTAGGAGCTTGTTTCCTCTTCGCTATTTTGCCTTCTTCGCCTTTGAATAAATTGACTACCGATTCTTCTTTTTCTTATATGTTTGGGGAGCGGTATTTGAGCTTCTCTGGATTTTTCGGAGTATATGGTGATGATTTGTTGGGGGTTGTAGAAATTGTCGATAATAGAATGGAAGATGTTGTAGTATTCTTTATTTAGTGTTCTTTATTCCTATATTTTTTCATTTCTATTTCCTCCCGTGTATAGAGGGTAGGTATGGCTGCATTCTTTGTTTCTTGGTCAAACCTGGCGAGACTAGGAGCGCTATTATGACCTGTTTCACGCGAGATTTGCGTGGTTTTATATCAATGGGAGGTATTTTAAGCTGATTCTCCCAAATAGCTCCCTTCAGTAACGGGAATAGTGCAACTTTCTCAGCATCGGGGGACTTGACCACGATCAAGCCCCCCGTCGTAATTCCCTTCAGTAACGGGAATAGTGCAACCGGGGCGGCCGTGTCTACCATCCTCGAGGTCCGCTCCAAGAGGTCGTAATTCCCTTCAGTAACGGGAATAGTGCAACGTGCCAGCCGATATTGAGGATGTGAGTATTTATAG
>CAZERD010000002.1:0-67697 GCA_964515405.1 uncultured Desulfurellales bacterium | reverse complement strand
ATACGAGGGGACCAATGAGATACAGAGGGTTGTGATAGGGAAAGTGTTGACGAAGCAATATGGATATGGATAAACGTATTGAAGAAGATGTATCTTTCTAATATACTTCTGGCGGTATGTGGGAAGAAATACTTAATGCCCTAATGGAACAGTCCATAGAAACAGAGGATATAGCTCTTATAAAACGGATAGTCCCTGTAGATATAAGTAGGGAGAAGATAACTCTATCTGTACACAGCAGGGAAATTGCAGACCTTATAAGAAATAAATATAGAAACGAGTTTAAGCGCGCTATTAAGAATATTATTGGTTCAAACCCGACGGTGGAGTTTATAATAAAGCAGAGACCACAAACCAATCTGAACCCAAAGTATCAGTTCGACAATTTTGTTGTCGGACCGAGTAATCAACTGGCATACGCTGCGAGTTTCGCTGTAGCTGAAAATCCAGCAAAAGCTTACAACCCGTTATTCATATACGGAGGGGTAGGTCTCGGCAAAACACATCTACTACACGCCATAGGTAATAGAATGTCAGAGACACATCCTGAGAAAAAGATAATGTACATATCTAGCGAGGAGTTTACAAACGAGCTGATAAACTCCATACAATACAAAAAAATGGACATATTCCGCGAAAAATATAGGAAGTTAGACTGCCTATTAGTAGACGATATCCAGTTCATATCAAACAAGGAGAGAACCGCAGAAGAATTTTTCCACACATTCAACGCACTGTACGAGAACCAGAAGCAGATAGTGCTATCCAGCGATAAACTGCCCCATGAGATACCACAGATAGAGGACAGACTCAAATCAAGGTTTAGTTGGGGGTTAACAGTAGACATACAACCCCCTGAGTTCGAAACGAGAATAGCTATAATAAACAAGAAAGCAACGATGTACAACCTAAAACTCTCCCCCGAGATAGTAAACCTAATAGCATCGAACATAGAAAACAATATAAGAGAGATTGAGGGGGCACTAATAAAGATAGTAGCATACTCCTCCATTATGAACAAACCAGTTACAATGGAACTTGTACAAAACATACTACAAGAAACTGTATCTAGGAAGAAACAAATGATGTCAGCGGAGAACATTCAAAATACAACAGCAAAGCACTTCAACATAACCGTAGAAAAAATGCTATCCCCAAAGAGAAACAAAGAAATACTCCTCCCTCGAGAGATAGCAATGTATCTAACAAGAAAAATCACAAAACACTCCCTACCAGAGATAAAAATCCTATTCAACGTAAAAAGCCATGCTACTATAATAAACGCGTGCAAAAAGGTAGAAAAACTTATTCAAGAAAACCTAGAGTTAAAAAGAAAAATAGAAGAAATAGAAAAGGAGATAACAGGCAGTTAAAAACCTGTCAAAAAACACAGAAAATACAGAAAAGCAAACCTTTTTAACAAAACTAACAGACTTATTAACAAACAAACACAAACGAGTAAAACAAACACAAACGAGTAAAACAACAATTTCAACAAAAAAACAACACTTATTAGGACTTCTAACAAACAACATATTTCAGGTAGTGTAACCCAGGTGTTTACATACCCACCGACATAATATAACATACAGCCCTATGAAGAAATCCCACAGCCTGATTATATCTACCATAGTACATATAACTGCCATAGCAATAGCACTACTCACCATAACCCACACAAGAGCCCCAAAGAAGCGACAACCCACATGCTTTGTTGACATAATACAGCTCCCAGGAGCAAAGAAGAAAGCCAGAGGGAAAACGTACACTATAGCCTCAAACACGAATAGGGAGGCGAACTCCCCTATACACTCCCGGAGAGAAAAGATCCCCATCAGCGCACATAGGCACTACGCTACGCCAAACAGTAAGAAGGCTACGGTAACAGAAACACAACGGCAGAGCAGCACTAAGGTCACTACACCAAAGAACTACGTAGCAAGACATAACAGGATCATAAAGATACCCGGCCCTCTCTTCTCGAAGAGTACAGTGTACGGGATTACGCGACACATGGAGAATACACCAAGCGGCACATCAAAAGCGTACAGCTCACGGAATACATTTAAGGAAACCTCGGTAAGTATAGGTACAACACTAACTAAATACGCCTCCTATATGGAGCATATAAAAAACAAAATACAGGACGTATGGACGTACCCGGAATACGCTAGAGAGAGCAACGAAGAAGGAAGTTTAATAGTTTTATTCACCATAGGTAGAAATGGAGAGGTACTAGATATAAAGCTTCTCCGTTCCAGCGGATATCCAGTGCTCGATAAAGCAGCTATTCAAGCTGTCAAAGAAGCAGCACCATTTCCCCTTCTACCAAAGCGGTTTAACATAGATAGATTAAACATATACGCAACATTTATCTATACGATCAATTTCTACTCTATACGATAAGATGCTCCCATCTTCGCAAGTCTGTCGGCTTCCTTATTACTGTTTCTATCTACATGTATTATCCTAAAGCTTTTAAATTTCTTTATCATACCCAGAGCTCTACTGTACAGCTCCTTGAGCTTATCATCTCTTACAGAGTATTCCCCGTTTATTTGTTTAACTAGCAGCTCAGAATCACTGTACACAGTCACATAGGGGATGTTAAGTTTATTTACTATGTCCATCGCTCGCAGTAAAGAGGTATATTCGGCAACATTATTGGTGGTTTTACCTATATATTCTGAAACAGTCCTTATGGTGGAACCATCTAGGTCCTTCACGACTATACCTATACCTGCACTGCCTGGGTTCCCAAATGACGCACCGTCTATATAAACTAGAGCTCTTGTGTTTTCCTCGTTTTTCTCTATGCAGCATATAAGGCTCTTGACCATGAGTTTTAGTTTCTCGGGGTTAATTCCCTCTTCTAAGGCGATGCGGTTGATACAATTCTCATCTAAAAGTCGCCAAAATGAACTTCTATTCCTTTTCAACGTATAAAATCCTACCGCAGTTATCACAGTACACTATTTCGTCGGTTTCATACAGCGTAGCCAATGTCTGAGGTGTAAGTTTTATAAAGCACCCGTAGCATGCGCCGGATCTTACGGGTACAATACTTGTACCATGGGCCCATTTATTGATGTTCAGATATCTCCTTAACAATTCCCTGTCTATATCACTAAATAGAGTCTCTTTTTCTCCTTCTATTTCCTTTATTCTGTCCCTTAGTTCCTCTTGTCTTTTCGCATGTTTTGTATTGTATTCCTCAAGTACCTCTCTTATTCTGTCGCACCTTTCGTTAAGTTGTTCAATTCGGTGTTTCCTCTTTTCTACTTCATCTCTCAGACTCGTTATTTTATCTTCCAGAATGGTTTTGTTGGAGTTTGCTATATCTATCTCTATATTTGATGCCTGTAGCTGTTTCTCGGTTGTTACATGCTTCCTTTTCTCCTCTAATTTCTTGAGGTTATCTATTTCATTTTCTAATAGTTCTTCTTTATTTCTTATGTCCTCTTCGACCTCCCTGAGTTCATCCTCCGTCTCGTGTATTAACTCCACTTGTCTCTCGAGAACCTCTATCACCTTGGCCTTTTTTCTCTCTATGGAGTCTATTTCCCTCTCAAGTTCTGCTATTTCCCTATCAAATTCTTGCACTCTCAACAGCTTTTCTATATCGCTATTCAAGGTCACCTCCCCTTCCATAGTATTTCCAAGGTATTTTATCTGTTTCACTAAGTATTACCCTAACTCCACCGCATAGTTCTGCTATTTTTTCCTTCAGTAGTAGTTTGGAGGCCGTCTCGCTATAGAAGTGCGTGATATCTATAACATTAATCCCTATCTCCCTGGCGTAGAATGCTTCATGATGCTTTAGGTCGCCAGTAATAAACAGATCTACTTCACGTGGGATGTTGTATATAAGGCTACTTCCACTGCCTGGGCACACGGAGACTAAGTCAATGAGGGAGTCATCCTTTCCAACATACTTAACTGTGCTTACTCCAAGTATTTCTTTTACGAGTTTGACGAGCTTTACAAGTGGTATAGCCTTCGGGAGCCTACCTATTCTTAAGAAGGGAGATTTCTCAGTGGGACTGATGTCCTGTAGACCTAATAGGTTACAGAGGAAATCATTTAATCCTCCGTTTGCCTTATCCAGGTTCGTATGGAAACTGTAGATGCCAATACCGTGTTTTACAGCGCTGTATATCACGTTCCCTGGATATATATTTTTGTCAACGGACTTGAGATCTCTGAATATAAGCGGATGGTGAGATATTATAAGATTACATTTTTTTGTTCGTGCTTCACTAATAGATTCTAATCCTACATCAAGGCACAGCAATATACCGTCTATGGAATCATCCTCTGGGGAAACTTGAAGTCCGGAATTATCCCAACCTTCTTGGAGGGATTTGGGAAAATATGTTTCAAGTACTGAAACTAACTCCAAAACCTTCATTAGTAAGTGGTGGGCCCACCAGGACTCGAACCTGGGACCAACCGGTTATGAGCCGGTGGCTCTACCAGCTGAGCTATGGGCCCCAGACAAAAGCAGTGCAAAGTATATTAAGATTATACACCATTGTCAAGGGTTATTTCCAGTTGTTAGGTCTCCAAATACCCTAATATACAGGTCCTTTCCGAAGCTTGTGTGTAGGGGTTCCCCCGGTATTATTTTAAACGTTCTTCTTCCATCTTCATCTCTATGAGCCCTTAGAAAGAGAACGCCATCGATCCCTTTTTTGAAGAATTCCTCGGTCAACCTGTACATATGTGTTACATAAAATGACTCAATTCCGCTTTCCATTAGCCCCATTAATATTTGTTTGGCTACCTCGGATCCCTCAAGTTCGTTAGTAGAAGCAAAAGACTCATTAAACAACACCAAGGACCCCTTGTTAATTCTATCTACTATAAAGCTCATTCTTTTCATTTCTTCGTCAAACTTGCCGCTCTCCATCTCTTCGTCTTCTTGTCTTTTGAAGTGTGTGAAGATAGATGGGCACACACGGCCTGAGTATTCAGAGGCAGGCACAAACATGCCGCATTGCATCATAATCTGTGCTACACCAATGCTTCTTAGGAACACAGATTTTCCACCCTGGTTGGCTCCGGTTATAAATACGATGTTTACTCCCTCGCTACTGAGATCGTTGCCCACAACAATCTTTTGAGATGTAAGGGCTAGACAGGGTTCATATAATCCCTTGAAGGAACGAATATTTTTTACCGTAGGGTGGGGGAAACACACAGGTTCTCCTATTTCAAGTAGTTTGTTTCTAAGGTTTAGGGCCCCTATGTAGAATGCAAGCTCTGCACGTAGAGTCTTGAAGAAGCTCAGGACATGTACTGTTACTCTGTAAGCTGCTGTTGCCACTGTATACAAACTTTTGTCTTTCAGTTCTGAGAGTGCTTTGAATCCTGCTTCATCTCTCTCGTGTATGGAAAAGGTGTAGGACTCCTCTCTTTTAAATAATGTTTTCCACCCCTTATTCTCTCCAGTGGGCTCTCTTAATACATAATTTATTCCTCTATTACCTTCGCCTAAGCCTGCACTGACAAGGATCCCGGACCGAAATTCGAGCCTCTTTAGATGTTCTTGTATGATATTGAAGTACTCCGTTGTTAGCTCAGCCCTTATAGTATTGATAAAGTTTGTGAACCCCTCGGACGTGAAGCTGTCTGCATATCTATCCGCTACTGCTTTGAGTTTTTTTAGTGTGTCTATTAAAGATTCCATAAGCCTGACCGATGAGGACAATATACTCCCTGGGGTTTTACTGAACGCCCATAAGAAAGATCCCTTTTCTTTTTGGATTGCTTCTGTTGCTATGGAGTATATTTCCCTGACGGTATTGGGATTTCTTATGCAGTCCTTTAGCACTCCCTGTCTGTATAGTATGGTTTCTATATCGTCCAAGCTTGAGAGTAGAGCTTTTTTTGAGGCATCGTATAAGAGCTCGTCTCCATTGGACATGGCCTCAAACAGTATTTCTAATTCCAGGTCTGATGTTAAGTCTTTGTGGTGAGGCGGTAGCGGTTGATTTATATTAAAATCTCTATCCTTAAACATTAAATGTACTTTCATGCATCCAGTCTCTTCTTTAGTTTGTTGATAAGGCAGTTATATGTGAGGCAGTGCTTATTCGCTATCGATAGAGCATAAGATATGCCGTCAGCCATTCTTCTGATAATTTTGTAAGTTCTCTGGGTTACATCATCCTTTCTAACTGTGCTCGTGAGACTTACTATCCTCTTATCCATCCTGGATAGCTCATACATAAAGGTGACAAATAAACCCACTGCATCAAGATCAAGTATCTGTTTCAGTATGCTACTGGCTAAGAAAAGGGCATCCTCCAAACTTGTTGAGGAGAAAGATTCATTCATTATTATAATACTATCCCCTGTGGCTTTGTCTAATATTTCCTTCATTCTAATGAGTTCATCTTCCAGTTTACCCCTGAGACTCCTTGTTGTTTCTTCCCTTTCAAAATGCGTATATATTCTATCGAATATAGGAAGTCTGGATTCGGAGCCAGGAACCTTTAGTCCCAGTGAGAATAGGTAGTGTATTTGACCGAAAGCCCTTGCAAATGTTGTTTTCCCGCCCTGGTTGGGGCCAGTTATTATGAATATCCTTTCTCCATTTTTCAGGTCGAAGTCATTGGGTACAACTCTCCCTTTGTTTTGCTTCATTATCGTGTGGGCCAAGGCAATATCAAAACCATTCCTGTTGAGTATATCGTCTTTGTCTGATATATCTGGATAGCAGAAGTGTAAGCCCATATCTTCAAGAGGCTGTATGTACTCTATATAGGCCACATAAAACTGTGCTTCCCTCTCAAAACTTATGATCATGCTATCCATAAATGTTTTGTGTTTGCTATAAAAATTCTCTAGCATACTGAATTCTTTTGGGTATAGCCTTGCCACAAGCTCTAATATCTTTGCTTCAATGTGGTTCATTATACCGCTGTCTGATACTTCGATATGTATCTCTTCGGCGTCTGGGGCTTTGAACCTTTCAAAGACACTCAGTATTTCTTCTCCGTAGTCTTTCTCCCCATTGTATCTCTGTACCTTTATTTTGTTTTCCTTGATGAAGAGAGCATATTTAATACTGCTTAAGGCATCTTTTGTCTCTTTAGTGTCTTTGAGGAGCGCAGTGAATGGTTGGGACTTTACGTATGATGAGATATATCCTATGAAGTCTAAGAAACCACGGGCTCTTAGCTGGGACTTTTCAAGTTCCTTTTTAAGTGTTATTACAGATTGGCAGTATATAGATGCTCCGTCGAGTATCCATCTTTCCTTTTGGTACTGATAATGTGATTGCTCTGCCCTTTTAAGATACTCGCGGACCTTATTGATGGAGTTTGAAAAACCTTTTATTAGATGTAGTATTTGTGGCTTTTCTATTTCGGATGCTATTTCCTGTCTGTATTTTATGAGCTCGGGGTCTCTGAGGCTCGTGTAGAATAGGGGTTTGAGGTTGTATTCATCTCTTTCTCTGGTTATGTCATTTACTATTCTGTCAAGGTGGAGGTCGTGGAAGTATGGTGGCATTTCTGCTCTCTTTGGATAACCTTCGGGGAACAGTAAGCTTTTAAATTCCATTGGAACACCCCCGGTTTGTAAGGGAGGATATCAAAAGCTGGCTTATTGTTCAATAAGGGTTTGTCTTGATTGATGGAGCTTCATGAGTATTATATTCTTTTGCTAGGTGGGATATAATCTTATCTTTGAGGAAAGCTTGGGGGTGTAAGTATGAGAATGGTAGTGATGTTTGTGTTTGGTTGTGTCTTCCTGTTTCAGGGTCTTGGTGTTGCTGGTACGGTCATGAGATATGGTAAGGGTTATAGGTTTGATAAGGCGGGATGGGTATATGTGCATGTGGAGGGCAAACCATATCAAAGGGGGGTTGAGTATGGGTATCTAATAGCTGATAGGCTTGGGAAGGCTCTACGGACGATGAAGTACCTTACGTACTGGAACACAGGGAAGAGATGGTCTTTTTTTAGACACTGGGCTGTGAAATTGTATGCGAATAAGGTGCCAAAGGAATATATGTTTGAGATAAAAGGTATAGCTGCCGGGGCGAGAAAGAGGGGTTTGAATATTAGTTGGAAGGATGTGTTGCTGTGGAACGCTTATTTTGAGCTTGTTTATTATTGGTGGCCCAATCAGGAGGAGGGTAGGTATTACCACCCTCAAAAAACCAAATGTAGCGCTTTTATAGCTACTGGTAGGGTCACAAAGAGTGGTGGTATCGTTATGGCTCATAATTCGTGGTGCAATTTTGCAGTGTGTCAGTTTTTGAATGTTATATTGGATCTTAAACCTAATAGAGGCTACAGAATACTTATGCAGTCTATGCCTGGTTACATATACAGCATGTCTGATTTCTTTGTGACGAGTGCAGGAATAGTTGGTACAGAGACTACTATAGGTGGATTTAGGCCTTATAATCCCAATGGAATACCTGAGTTTATTAGGATAAGGAAGGCTATGCAGTATGGGAGTACGTTGAAGGATTATGTAAGGATAATGCTGAAGGGTAATACCGGGGGTTACGCGAATGATTGGTTATTTGGGAATATCAACACTGGGGAGATTATGAGGCTTGAGTTAGGGCTCAAGTACTATCATGTATGGAAGACGAAAAGTGGCTATTATATAGGGTTTAATGCTCCCCTGGATCCCAGAATCAGGAACCTTGAGTGTTCAAATACGGGCTATGCAGATATAAGGAGACATCAAGGGGCGAGACAGGTTAGGCTTACGGAGCTTATGAAGAAGTATTACGGCCGAATTGACGCAAATATAGCTAAAAGGATACTAGCGGATCATTATGATGTGTATCTTCACAAAATAAACCCAAGTTCAAGAACGATAGATGGCCACTACGAGCTTGATCCCAGATATTACATGAGTCAGCTGGGTAGACCTTTGCCCTTTCAACCTCGGGGTGCTGTGGATGGAAAAGTTATAGACTCAAGAATGGCAAGGCATATGAGTTTTTGGGCACGTTGGGGCAATTCAAGTGGAATGCCGTTTGATGCTGAGAAATTCTTAAAGGAACACATACAATGGGATTATCTCAAGGGATATTTGGAAAGTAGGCCCAGCGAGCCTTGGGTAGTGTTTTTCTTTGGGGAGAAGCCGTAACTATCTGAGCAACTTTATTGTTTTGCCCTGGATCTCAAGAATTCCCTGCTCTGAGAGTTGTTTTAGTACCCGGGAGAATGTTTCCGGTGCTATCCCAAGAAGGAGAGCTATTTCCTGCTTGGGTATATTGAGATGTATAATGTTATTTTCGTCCTTGACCCTGTTGAGGTAGTTGAGGAATTTATCGCGGGTGTCCATAATAGACAAGTTTTTGATTACATCAGCCATGTAGTTTAATCTATGGGCAAATATGCCTATGAGTTTCATCGCGAGTTCGGGATCACTCCTGATTATGTAAAACATTTTTTCAGCATCTATTGATAGTAACTGGGACTCTTTAATTGTAATAGCACTCACTGGGTATCTGTTCTCCAGAAACAACACAATTTCAGCGAAGAATTCTCCGGGTTCCACGAAATGTATGACAGCTTCTCTTCCTTCATCATTTGTTTTGTAGAGTTTTACGCTACCTGATAGTAGGAAGTAGAGGTTTGAACCCTCTTCATTTTCCAGGAATATGATTTCTCTTTTTTTCTTCCTTACCAGTGATGAGATGGAGTTGAGATAGTTGAAGAAATCAAGGTCATAGTTGATTTTCAGAGATTTCAGTAAAAACCTTATGGCTTCTTTTTTTTCCATTTTCTTGACCTTCATCAATGAACCATACAACCATTAGTATAACCTGTGCTCAGAAAAATCAAGGAGGTGTAACTATGTTTTGCTATCAGTGTCAAGAGACATTGAAAAATACTGGGTGTGTAAAGAGGGGTATCTGTGGGAAGAATGAGAAAGTTGCCAATCTTGAGGACCTGCTTGTATATGTTACCAAGGGTATAGCTGTGGTTTTAAAGAGGGCAGGCGAACAGGACAAGGAGGCATCCATGTTTATGACGAAGGCTCTGTTTACCACTATTACAAACGTCAACTTTGATGAGGACAGGATAACAGAGGCTATTCGCGAAGGATTAAGAATAAGGGATGAGCTGAAGAGGAAATACAGCGTATCTGAGAACAGTCTGCACGATTCTGCTGTATGGACTGGTTCAACTAAGGAGGAGTTTTTGGCCAAGGCTGCGGATGCTGGTATACTAAAGGAGACTGATGAGGATATTCGTTCCTTGAAGGAATTGATTATATATGGTCTCAAAGGCATAGCTGCATACTACGATCACGCTTCGGTGTTGGGGTATAGGGATGATAATGTGACTAGATTTGTTGCGAATGCCTTAGCGGCTACCACAGAGAAGCTGAGCGTGGAAGAGCTAATGGGGTATGTTATGAGAACAGGTGAAACAGCTGTTAAGGTTATGGCTTTGCTGGATAGGGCGAATACGGAGACCTACGGGCACCCGGAAATGACAGAGGTGGATATAGGTGTCAGGAGGAATCCGGGAATACTCATCTCGGGTCATGATCTTAAAGATATGGAAGAGCTGCTTGAGCAAACTGAGGGTACAGGTGTGGATGTGTATACTCATGGAGAGATGCTACCAGCGAATTATTATCCTGCCTTCAAGAGGTATAAGCATTTCGTGGGTAATTACGGCAACGCGTGGTGGATGCAGGATAGGGAGTTTGAATTGTTCAATGGGCCTATACTCGTGACGACAAATTGCCTCACTCCACCGAAGGATTCCTATAAGCATAGAGTATTTACAACAGGTAATGTAGGATTTCCTGGAGTTAAGCATATATCAGACAGGAAGGATGGCAAGCCCAAGGATTTCTCTGAGATAATAGAAATGGCAAGGACGTGTAATCCTCCTGTTGAAATAGAGCACGGCAGAATAATTGGAGGTTTCGCGCATGAACAGGTCTTTAGGCTTGCAGATAAGGTTGTTGAAGCTGTTAAATCTGGGACTATAAGGAAGTTTGTGGTGATGGCTGGGTGTGACGGTAGACACAAAACAAGAGAATATTATACGGAATTTGCCAGAAGACTCCCGCGTGATACGGTTATACTAACGGCTGGGTGTGCGAAATTCCGATACAACAAGCTTGACCTTGGAGATATTAACGGCATACCGAGGGTGCTTGATGCAGGACAATGCAATGATAGTTATTCACTTCTCCTTATAGCTTTGAAACTCAAGGAGGTATTTGGATTAAATGATATTAACGAACTCCCTATAGCGTACAATATAGCCTGGTACGAGCAGAAGGCTGTTGCTGTTTTGTTGGCGTTATTATATTTGGGTGTGAAGAATATCAAACTGGGACCGACGTTGCCAGCCTTTGTTTCACCGGATGTGTTGAATGTGCTTGTTGATAAGTTCAACATATCGGGTATCACAGACGTTGATACAGATATGAGGGAGTTGATAGGGTAGGGGGTTTCCCCCTATACTATTATTGATCCTGTGTGTCTGTGTGAATATAATTTCGGAAAACCCAGGGGAGGGGGTGAAATGAGGAGGGTTTTTCTGTCGTTGCTAATAGTATTTGTGGTTGTTAGTCCACTATATGCTGGTGGTGTTGAGTTCTTGGTGAAAAGGGTCTCTCAATGTCCTGTTAAGGTGTTTGGTGGAGGTTTTAATGTGAGGGAGGTGATTCATCCTAAGAATGATGGGGTAAACCCTGGTTTTAGCGTGGCTTATATAACGCTTGGTGCTCATAGGAGTACTGCTCCGCATAAACTTACAAGGAGCGCGCAGGTTTATTTTATACTTGATGGGGTCGCGTTACTTCATGTGGGTGGCAAAACAATAAGAGTTGAACCGGGTATGGCTATTTACATAGCGCCGAACGTGGTTCAGTGGGCTGAAAACAGATCGGATAGTGAGTTTACTTTTCTCTGTATAGTCTCGCCGCCATGGAGCAAGGCCGAGGAGGTTGTACTAGGTGGTTCGCACTCACAATAAGTGAAAGGGGATGCATGTGATGCGGGTACTATATTGATCCTTTCCAGCTCCAGTTTTCAATATGCTTGACATGTGGATTTACATCTAATATTGTGTTGAAAACAGGGTGGAGCGTTATAATCCGCAGGGAGGTGAATTATGGTGGCTGTAAGGGAAGTGGGGGTTGTATCAGATTTTCTTGAAAAGGCCAATCTCACACCAGAGCTGTATAGGAGGTTTTCAGAGGAGGCGGAGAGAGACTTTGTGGGGTTCTGGGACCGTTTTGCAAGGGAGGAGATAAGCTGGTTTAGAATGTATGAGTCCGTGCTGGATGATTCCGATCCACCATTTTACAGGTTCTTTGTTGGTGGTAAGTTGAATATGGCTTACAACTGTATTGATAGGCATCTTAGAGGGTGGAGGAAGAACAAAGCAGCTATTATATGGGAAAGTGAGACTGGGGAGAGCAGGATACTTACCTACAGGGAACTGTCTTTTCAGGTTGGAAAATTTGCAAATGTGCTGAAGACTCTAGGAGTTAGAAGGGGGGATGCGGTAGTGATGTACATGCCGATGATCCCTGAACTTGCCATAGCCATGCTTGCCTGTGCAAGAATAGGTGCTATACATTCGGTTGTATTTGCTGGTTTGTCATCAAAGGCATTAGCCGAGAGGGTGAATGATCTTAAACCTACTGTGCTGATAACAGCAGACGGAGGTATAAGAGCTGGTAAGACCACCTCTCTTAAGGGAAATGTAGATGCAGCTTTGAGGGAGGCTTCTGGTGTGAGGTATGTGGTGGTGGTTGAACACACACGCTCAGAGATCCCTATGAAGACCTTAAGGGATTTTTGGTGGCATGATCTCATGAGTGATCCGGACTATTCCCACCCCAGTTGTGAGGCAGCGGAGATGGACTCTGAGGATCCATTGTTTGTTTTGTATACCTCTGGTTCTACAGGTAAACCGAAAGGTGTTGTTCACACTACTGCTGGGTATCTTCTGTGGAGAATACTTACAACCAAATGGATATTTGATCTTAAGGATGAGGATACGTTCTGGAGCACGGCAGATATAGGGTGGATATCAGGACATTCCTATACCCTTTATGGTCCCTTGTCTATAGGGGCTACAACGTTTATATATGAGGGCGTGCCCACCTATCCTGATCCGTCCCAGTGGTGGTACCTTGTTGAGAAGTACAATATAAATGTTATGTATACAGCTCCCACGGCTATAAGGGCATTGATGAGGTTTGGGGAAGCTCCGACGAGGAAGCATGATATATCATCCCTCAGGTTGCTTACCACTGGAGGCGAGAAGCTAAATCCAGCTGCGTGGATGTGGTATTATGAACATGTAGGTGGCGGGAGATGTCCAGTTATTGATGCTTACGGGCAAACAGAAACTGCTGGGCATATGATTTCTTCCCTTCCCATAGTTCCTCAGAGACCTGGTTCTGTTGGGATACCAGTGCCTGGTATATTTCCAATGGTTGTTGATGATGAGGGCAACCCGATTTTGGAGCCCAACAGAAGGGGGCATTTGGTCTTTGAGAAACCTTGGCCATCAATGATAAGGACGATATGGGGTAATGACAGTCTTTACAGAGAAATATACTGGGATAAGTTTGGTGGTAGATACTACTACACAGGAGATTTGGCTTATGTGGATAAGGATGGCTATTTTTGGATGGAGGGTAGAGAGGATGATGTGATAAATGTGTCTGCCCATAGGATAAGTTGTGTTGAGATTGAAACGGCATTGACCTCTCATATAAATGTGGCGGAGGCGGCTGTGGTTGGCAGGTTTAACGAGGTTACTGGAGAAGAGATCATAGCATTTGTTGTTCTTAAGGAGAAGGCTGAGTATTTGACAAGGGATGAGCTTGTTAGGGAACTTAGGGAGCATGTGGCCCAGCAGATAGGCCCAATTGCCAGACCCTCAGGTATATATTTCGTTAAAGCATTACCCAAAACCCGTTCCGGGAAGTTGTTGAGGAGAATATTAAAGGATATAGCCAATAGGAGGAGTATAGAGCAGGATCTGAGCACTATAGAAGACATGAAGGTGATAGATATGGTTAAGGAGGCCGTGGAGCAGCAAGATCAGTAGTTATCCACGGTGGGATTTGATTTTTCTAATCAGTGCATCCAGTATTCTTGAGGTGGCGCCCCATATTATTTCATTTTTGTAAGGGATAATAAAGGTGGTGTGGGTGCTATCTTTGTGCTTGTAGACTCTCTCTTTAAAAGGATGGAGGTCGAGTATATGCTTAAAGGGTACCGTAAACGTATATGCTACCTCATCTGTGTTTAGTCTGAGGGGTTGTGGTTGCTCTATAACTCCCACGAATGGGTAGATGACAAAGTATGAGCCAAGAGTAAATACAGGTTCTATGAACCCCAGTATAGTTATTCGCTCCTTCCCGATTCCTATTTCTTCCTCTGTTTCTCTTAGCGCTGTTTGAAGTAGGTTTTTGTCTTTTGGTTCTTCTGAACCACCGGGTAAGCATATTTGTCCACTATGTACGGAATTATCTTCAACTCTCTTTTCGAATAATATACACCATTGCTTCTGCTCCCTTAAGAAGGGTACGATAACACCTGCTTTCTTTCGGGGTGAATTTAATATCGTTGGGGTCTCGGTTAGTACGGATTGTATGAGTAGATGGAGGTCCATTATTTTGCCAAGCTTGCGGCGCTGGCCGCACTCCCTATAGCATATTTCAGGTCACTGTTGTAAAGATCAACACCGCCCCCAACGAATATAGATCTGCTTTTTGTGTTGAGTATTTCATTTACACCTCCAAACAACGTGAAGTGCTGGAGAAATGTGTAGGAGATTTTGGCTTTTAATTGCGGATATCTGTCTCTTATATCGTTTCTGTGACTAAAGTCAAAGGCCTCTATACCGAATTTTAACTTATCGCCGAGTGTGTAGTAATCAGCGCCTACACCCACAGTTGACTGTATTACGCCACCCTTAACTACGAAGTTGTAGTACCTCTTGCCCATTAAGGCGGTAAATCGCACCACGTTTGACTCAGGACCTGATGGGTTGGGTGAGTTTTTATAGTTCCTTTGAACCACTGCCCCTATTTTGTAGAACCTGTCAGGTGTTGTATATATTTTAACCCCTACGGAGTTTTGTGTATCATCATTTTTAAAATTATATTCTGTATTTCCGTATACCTCAAATAGTGTTCTGTTTGCAGCTCGGAGGTAGTTCTTTATATCCACGAGCGTGTCATTTAGGTTGTTGTAGAGTGCGTTGTCGTTTATTAGTTTACCTATAGTACCCTTCCCGGAGTTTATTTTTTGTGCTATTTGTTTAACGTTTTCTGTTGTTTCATTGAGGTTGTTGTAGAGAGACTTGTTTATTAGGAGCTGACCTATAGTTCCCTTTCCCTGTTTCATTGATACTAAAAGCCATGATATATTCTGAAGTACTTTGTTCAGTTCTTCCATTGCCCTCCGTGCCTGCACGACTGTTTCTTTGACGTTGCTTCTATTTTCCTTGAGTATTTCTTTGAGGTATTCAAGGGACTGTTTTAGATTCTTCATGGATATTTTTGCCTGTTGTATAGTAATGGATACATTCTTCCTGTTTTCTGATATTAGTTCGTTTAACTGTTTTCCGAGCTGTTTAAACTCCTTGAGTATCTCGGCTATATTTTGTCTGTTGTGCTTGTTTAATAGTTTATTTGCTTTTGTCATGAGTGCGTTGAATCCATTTCCGGCTACACCATATCTTATGTACTCTCCGTTGGTTAGATACTTCTTTGCATTGCCGAGTTTTATTTCCACGTATTTTTCTCCGAGGAATCCTTCACTTCTTATGATAGCTGTAGAATTGATGGGTATTTTGTACTGTCTTGCTATTTTCATGGCTACTATGGCCTTTCCGTACTTAAGGAATATATTGCTTACAGAGCCTACTTCAACGCCAGCTATCCTTACTTTGGCGTTCTTGTACAGTCCTGACACATCGCTGAAGGCAGCGTATAGGGTGTAGCCCTTGCGGGATGAGAGCTTTATTTTGCCCATTTCAGCTGTCATTGCTCCCAGGACTATCAGTACCCCTACCATAAACAAGCCCACGATAATTTCCAGTTTTTTCCTTTTCATTTTATGCTCCTGTAAGCATTTATAAACTCAACGACATGTTTATTTGTGGAACCAAAGAATGACTCCTTATCCACAAATTCTTCTATTTTCCCATTATACAAAAAACCCACGAAGTCCGCTATTTGCCTTGTGAGTTCTAAGTCGTGAGATATTACAAAGCATGTGGTTCCAAGCTCCTGCTTCATACTTAATATAAGGCTACCTATGGAAGCTGAGGTTACAGGATCAAGGCCTGTGGTAGGCTCGTCAAAGAATATGACGTCAGGTTTGGTTATAATGGCCCGGGCAAGCCCGACCCTTTTTTTCATACCACCTGAGAGTTCGGAAGGCATTTTGTGTCTTATGTCCTCCAGTTTGACAAGCTTCAGTGTTTCCATTACTGCACTATCTAGTTCCTTCTTACTTTTAAAAAGTTTCCTTTCTATGGCCGGGAAAGCAACATTTTCATAAACACTCCAAGAATCGAATAATGCTGCCTCCTGGAATAGAACGCCAAATTTTGCCCTGTATAGTTTAAGCTTTCTTTCAGGCATTTTGGCTAAGTCCACGCCATCAAACACGATAGAGCCGCTATCTGGTTCCAATAATCTTATAATATTTTTGAGCAGTACACTCTTACCGCCCCCACTCTTTCCGACGATGACTGTTATGGCCCCTTTCTGGATTTTAAGATTTAGGTTATTAAGTACTATTTGCGAGCCGAAAGCCTTTTTAAGGTTTTTTACCTCTATCATAATTAAAACAACAACGCGGTTAGAAAATAGTCAACAACCAGAACAGAGACACTGGCTGCTACAACGGCTTTTGTTGTAGCATTCCCTACCCCTTTAGATCCTCCGGAGGTTGACATTCCCATGTAACATCCTATGGATGATATAACGAAGCCGAAGACAGCAGCTTTTACTAGGCCATAGGTAATATCGCTTAGATCCAGAAAAGTTCTTATATTTTTTATGTATAGTGTGGGATTGACATGTAGTATCATCACACTTACAAGGTACCCCCCTAAATTCCCTATTGCATTGGAGAGTATGACAAGAAATGGCATCATGATAGTTGTTGCTATTATTCTTGGACTAACAAGAAAATTCATTGGGTCCACAGCCATGACCCTTAATGCATCTATTTGTTCTGTTACCTTCATCGACCCTATCTCTGCTGCCATGGCTGAGACGTTTCTGGCAACGATCATAAGGGCTGTCATTACTGGAGAAAGTTCCCTGCCCAAGGAAATGGCAACAGTGTACCCTATCATACTTTGGGCACCAAATTTCTGGAATCCGTGGTATATTTGTAGGGCTTCTACCATGCCGACAAACAAGGAGGTTAGCAACACTATAAAGCTTGATGTAACCCCAATGTAGTACATCTGTTCTATGGTTCTGTAGATACGCGGTGGCCCCTTTATTGTAGACCAAAAGGCATCTACCACCATCATAGCGAGGCCTCCTAGCTCCACTACAAAGTCTATGATGAACGCTCCTATAACCTCAAAAAAAGAGAAAATCTCTATATCACCTCCTTGTGTTTTTATATAACAAAGATGGGAAGGGTGCAATTAAATTGCACCCTTCAGGGTTTAAAATTTCCTCTTCAGGATTTCTTTCTGGAGATAGGCTATTGCTTTTGTAGGATTGAGCTCTTTGGGGCAGGCGTGTATGCAGTTGAGGATGGTATGGCATCTCCATACGCCGTGTATGTTGTTTACAACATCTAGTCTTTCGTCTGATCCTTCATCTCTGGTGTCAGCTACGAATCGAGCCGCGTTGATGAGGGCTGATGGTCCGAGATAATCTGGGTCCGCCCAGTATGATGGGCAGGAACTGGAACAACACCCACAGAGGATGCATTCGTAAAGACCATCAAGTTTGGCTCTGTCCTCCACACTCTGCAGTCTTTCCCTTCCTGGAGGAGGGGTTTTCTCTATTAGATAAGGTTTTACTGTGTAGTACTTGTTAAAAAAGTCATCAAAGTCACAGACAAGATCCTTAACTATGGGAAATCCGGGTAAAGGTTTTATTGTTAGCACTTTTGAGTTATAGTCCTCTATGTGGGACATGCAGGAAACTGTGTTTATGCCGTTGATATTCATACCATCGGAACCGCAGACTCCCTCCCTACAACTCCTTCTGTAGCTTAGTGTAGGATCTTGTTCCCACTTTATCTGATTCAAACCGTCAAGCACCATCATGCCCCTTCTCGTGATTGTTACCTCGTAGTCTTTGAAGTAGGGAGCTTTGTCTTTCTCGGGGTCATATCTAAAGACCTTGAAAATTACTTTATCTCCAACATTTAATGCCATTATTTACCCCCTCCTCACCTTTAGTAAACCCTTTTCTTGGGTTCGAATGTTGGTGCTGTTTTACCCTTCATCCTAACCGGCTTATAGTCGAATTTGAACTCACCTTTTTCATCCATATAAACTAATGTGTGTTTCAGCCAGTTTTTATCGTCTCTTTCCGGATAGTCCTCTCTGTAATGGCCACCCCTACTTTCTGTTCTGTTTAGAGCTGCTAGTGTTTCCATTTTTGATATGGTGAGCAGAGATTGTATTTCAAAGTACTCAACAAGCTCGCTATTGAAGTGCAAGCTTTTGTCTGCTAACCTCATCTGGTTGAATTTATCCGTGAGTTCATCCAGTATTTTGAGTTGCTTTTTCAGTCCCTCTTCTATTCTGAAAACGCTCATGTTTTCCTGCATGGAGTCTCTCAGTGGGTAGAAGACATCCTGATACTTGATGTTGCCAGCTTCACTGTCGTAGAGGGTTTTTATCTTATCCACTGTTTCTTTGCCGTGTTTTTCTGCCCAAAAATCGTCGGCAGGTAGTGGTGCCGGCGCATCTTCCTCGATTATATATCTTGCAGCGTTTTGTCCTGCCTGTTTTCCGCTTACCACGAGGTCTATCAGGGAGTTAGTACCTAGCCTGTTGGCTCCGTGCAGTGACTGGCAGGAACACTCGCCGGCGGCGTAGAATCCTGGAACGGGTATATCCTTTTCACCATCCCAAATGACAACCTCACTTTTAATATTTGTTGGTATGCCTGCCATCTGGTAGTGGGCTGTTGGTTCAACGGGTATGGGTTCCTTAGTACAGTCAACGCCAACAAACTTGTATGCGAGTTCCCATATACCTATGAGTTTGCTCTTTATTAGGTCTTCTCCGAGATGATCCAGCTTAAGGAGTATATGATCTTTTTTCGGACCAACGCCGCGCCCCTCTCTTACTTCTGTAGCCATAGCTCTTGAGACTACATCCCTGGAAGCTAGGTCAAGTACGTGGGGTGCATATCTCTTCATGAACCTTTCGCCCTCGGAGTTAAGCAGGTATCCTCCTTCTCCTCGGACGCCCTCTGTTATGAGGTTACCTACTCCATAGATGCCTGTTGGATGGAATTGTATGAACTCTGGATCCTCTATGGGAATACCTGCCTTGAGCGCCATATACAAACCGTCTCCGGTGTTGATGTGGGCGTTTGTGTTTGTTCTAAAGTTTCTTAGACTGCCTCCTGTTGCGAAGATAACAGCTTTGGCAAAGAAAGCATGGAGCCCACCATTAACCATGTCCCACGCTAAAACTCCGTAGACTTTGCCCGTTTCCGGATTCCTGAATAGCTCCAAGGCTAAATATTCGGAGTAATAACTAACGTACGGAGCAACATCCGGTCTCAATGTTCTTTCAAACAGTGCGTGTAGCATTGCATGTCCGGATCTATCAGCTATGGCACAACTTCTATGGGCTATGCTTTCCCCGAAGTTCCTTGTTTGTCCACCAAATGCTCTTTGATATATGGTGCCGTTTTCGTTTCTTGAGAAGGGAACACCCCAGTGTTCCAGTTCATATATAGCTATGGGTGCGTTTTTCACAAATTCCTCAATGGCGTCCTGGTCTCCCAAATAGTCGGAGCCTTTTACTGTGTCGTACATATGCCATATCCAGTAGTCTTCATCCATATTGGCTATGGTTGCTGCTATACCTCCTTGAGCTGATACGGTGTGGGACCTTGTTGGGTAAACCTCTGTTACTACAGCCGTTTTGAGCTTGGCCAAGCCAGTTTGGACGGCGGCTGCAAGTCCAGCTCCCCCGGCCCCGACGACGACCACATCAAAAACTTCTGATCTGTACTGTATATCAGCCATTATCTAAAGCCTCCTTTTTATCCTTTAAATGGCAGAATTGTAATCACAGCTAAAACCAGGTATACGATCCCTGCCACCCAGAAGAATGTTTTCCAAAAGACTCTCCATCCGGAGTGCACGTAATCTTCTAAAGACATAAATATGCCGTTGATTCCGTGATATAGAGCGAATACAACGAAGGTTAAATCAAATAGTTTCCACTCCGGTGTTGCCAGTCGTTCTGCCACGTTGTGGTAGTTTATTGCTACACCGGTGAAGTGTTGAATGAAAAAGTGACCCAGCAGGAGGAATAGTAATGCTATTCCTGAGACCCTTTGGAGGAGCCAGCTTATTTCACCCCCTTTGCCGCTCCCTTGGTACCTATCAATAAAACCTCTCATCTTTTCCATAAGATCCCTCCCTCACTCACAAGTAGATAAACATAGGGATAGCGCCGGCAATAAACACGAGCGCAAAGATTATCCAGAATATCCATACGTTTGCCGCATAGACGTTTCTTTCAGCAGCGCCTGCGAAGTTGACAAGTACCACCCTTAGTCCATTGATAGCGTGGTAAGCTGCGACAGCCCATAATCCTATCTCCACCAGTTTTAGGATGGGGTTTTCCAGCACGGCCATGGTGCTATTGAACGAAGAGGGGTTTTGAAGGGTGGCTATGACCCACTCGTGGGCGAAGAGATACAGGATCAACAAGAGTCCTGTGATTCTGTGGAGCAACCATGCCACAAATCCCTCATGCCATCTGTAGGAGATATGATGCGGCCTTCCTCTATACCAATCCATAATCCTTTCGGCTATCCTTGGATAGCCTCCACCCCCTTTCTTTAAAAATTTTAGTTTTGCTTAGGAATTATAATATAAATTTATTCAAAATGCAATGCTTTAACTTTTGCTAAACTAATTCTTATTTATATTTTACTCCTATATCTTGTTTGCCCACTGTTGTTTGGCTATTTCGTACAGATCGTTGCCGTGGGAGTCGTAACACACAAAGACAGGCATATCTACAACTTCCAGTTTCCTTATAGCCTCCGGGCCTAGATCTTCATAGGCTATAACCTCTGATTTTTTGACGGATTGTCCTACTACTGCTGCTACCCCTCCTATTCCCGCGAAGTAGACAGCCTTGAATTCCATGCAGGCCTGTTTTACTTCATCGCTCATTTTCCCCTTACCTATCATACCTTTTAGTCCTTTTTCTTTTATAAGTATGGGAGCAAAGGGGTTCATTCTGTAGCTTGTTGTAGGCCCAGCTGAACCTATAGGATACCCGGGTCGTGCAGGTGATGGCCCCACGTAGTATATGACCTGTCCTACAGGATCGAAAGGTAGTTCTTTCCCTTTTTTCAGGGTTTCTATTAGTCTCATGTGGGCGGCGTCTCTTGCTGTATAAAGTGTCCCACTCAGATACACCTTATCGCCAGCCTTTAGTTTGATTATGTCGTCGTCTTTCAAGGGCGTGGTAAGTTTGTATTCAGCCATGTTTGCAACTCCTTAAATCTCTATTTCTTTATGTCTATTCACGTGACAGGCCATATTTATAGCAAGTGGTAAGGTGGCTATATGGCACGGTTCCATTTCTATGTGTACGGCAAGAGAGGTGGTAATACCACCCAAACCTGCGGGTCCAATTCCGGAGCGATTGATTTTTATGAGTATTTCTCTTTCCATTTCTGCAAGTTCTGGGTCTGGATTTGGTTCTCCCACCCTTCTAAGGGTTGCTTTCTTGGCAAGTATAGCGCACCTCTCAAAGTCGGACCCTATCCCGACACCAACGATCGTTGGAGGACATGGATTTGGACCTGCCTGAACCATCCATTCCACCACCGTTTTCACTATTCCTTCTCTGCCGTCGGCGGGCTTGAGCATCTGGACCTTACTCATGGACTCGCTACCCCCACCTTTGGCATCAAAGGTAATTTTAACCTTGTCGCCTGGTACATAAAAAGTATGAACTATAGCTGGTAGGTTGTTTCCGTAGTTTTTTCTGGAGAGGGGATGGCATGTGGATTTTCTTAAATAACCGTCTTTGTAAGCTTTTTCAACCCCTCTGTTTATGGCGTCTATCAAGAAACCGCCCGTGAAATGAACGTCCTGTCCTACTTCTATAAACACTACCCCAAGACCTGTATCTTGACACAGGGGGAAAACCCCCTTGCGGGATATCTCTGCATTATCCATGATGGTTTTTAGTACAGCTCTTCCAACCTCGGACAGTTCTTGTTTATAGGCTTTTTTTTCAGCCTCAAGCACATCTCTTGGCAGATTGTAAGCAGCTTCCATCGCGAGTTTGTATATAGCATCCTCAATAATCTTGACCTCTATGTCTCTCACAGGCATATTTGTCTCCTTATAGTATTCCTAATTCATCCACCCTCTTGCAAAGAGCTTTTACATGCTCAGCCGAAGCTTTGAGAGCGTTGAGCTCCTCTTCGGATAGTTTGAACTCTACAACCTCCTCAACACCGTTTATACCGAGTCTGGCTGGTAATCCCACGAAGAGATCTGGGTCAAGCCCATATTTGCCTTGAGTTTTAACTGCACATGGGAGTATGTCTTTTGTGTCATGCACTATTGCATGAACCATCTGTACAATTGCAGAGCTTGTGGCGTAAAATGCAGAGCCAGTTTTTAGGAGGCTGACTATCTCTCCACCGCCTTTTCTTGTTCTCTCCACAAGTCTGTCAATGGTTTCTTTGTCAAATATTTCTGTTATGGGTATTCCTCTAACGGTAGAGTATCTTGGTAGTGGGACCATGTCGTCTCCGTGTCCTCCTAGCGTCATGGCTTCTACGGCTTTCACGCTGCATTTTGCCTCCCACGCTATAAATCTCTTGAATCTCGTGGAATCCAGGCATCCAGCCTGGCCAAATACTCTGTTGTCTGGAAACTCGCTTACCTTTTTTGCTGTATATACCATAGCATCTAGTGGATTGGTTACCACTATAAGTATGGCATCCGGTGAATATTTGACTACATTCTCTGTGACCTCTTTTACTATCTTTACATTGACTTCAAGAAGCTCATCTCTGCTCATACCCGGTTTTCTAGGCATGCCGGATGTTATAACTACGATATCTGAACCCTCAGTGTCCTTATAGTCGTTGGTTCCTATAATTTCCGTATCAAAGCCCTCAATGGGGGAAGCTTCCATCTCGTCCAGAGCTTTGCCCTGTGGTAAACCTTCAATGATGTCAACCATCACCACCACTTCTGCCAACTCTTTCTCGGCTAGCCTCAGCATGGTGGTAGCCCCTACCTGACCTGCTCCTATCACGCTAATCTTTCTCTTGTTAAGCATTCTACACCTCCACGAAATTCATTATATTCGCTCCTTACTGACCAGAATATTCTACCCCCTCACTAACAAAGTGTCAATTTTTATCTTAAAAATAACCTACCGTTAACATCTTTGCCCTCCTCGTATGGATCTATATGAAATCTTACCATGTCAAACCTCAATTCTCTCATTAGCTCTTCTCTTATAGTTTCACCTATATCGTGTGATTCCCTAACCGTGAGGGTACCATCCATTTCAAGGTCTAACGATAGGAATATTTTGTCCCTATATTTTTCTATTTTTACACTGTGAACAGCCTTTACTTCAGGGTATTTATACACTATGTCTTTTATTTTGGCAGTAAGGGCTTCATCGTATATGTAGCTTGTTACCCTTTCGTGTTCGACCTCCGTAGATATGTTTATGAGTTCTATTTCTGGTAACCGTTCCATTATCATGTACATAAATTCATCCTTTAATCTCATCATCCTCTCAACGGGGACAGAGGCGTCTACAACAATGACGCACTCCACTGCGTAGCTATGACCATATTTCCTTATCCTTATGTCTTCTAGTCTCTTTATTCCATCCACGTTGCTAGCAATGGATTTAAGCTGTTCAAATAGCTTTGGATCTCCAACGTTTGCATCTATGAGTTCTAGTATAGAATCCCTGCCGATTTCATAGGAGAAGTAGAGTATAAACCCTGAGACCACTATACTTGCTATGGGGTCAAATACGGGATATCCCAGGATAACAAATACTATACCTATAAGCACGGCTATGGATGTGATGGAATCGCTCCTGTGGTGAAATGCATTGGCTACGACTGATGGTGAATTGAGTTTCTTCCCTATGCTGTAGGTGTAGCGGAACAAGAATTCCTTGACAGATATGGAGATAATGGCTGCTACTATCGCTACTGGTTCTGTAGTTTTTGTGCCAGGGTGTTCTATCTTGTGGATAGCTTCAATTACCAGTTCTATTGCTACTGCTACGAGTACGATGGAGAGTAGGAATGAGATGACGGCTTCTACTTTGCCTAATCCGTATGGATATTTTTCGCTGCGGGGCTTTGATGCTATCCTGACTCCTGCAATAACCATCGCATCGCTTATGACGTCGCTTATAGAGTGTATTCCATCGGCTATAAGGGCAGTGCTATAGAATAGTACTCCAAAGGTTGTCTTAAGTATAGATAGGAATAAATCTGCTACGAAACCAATCAGGGTTGCATTTGTAGCCTCTGACTCATAGCTCATGTTTGGTGTTCAAGTGGTGCACTAATCCCTCTAAGGCAAGCTCATACCCAAATGGGCCAAAACCGAGCACCACTCCGGCAGCTATATCGGAAAGGTAAGAATGGTGTCTGAAGCTTTCCCGCTTAAAGGTATTAGATATGTGAACCTCAATGAAGGGAATACCTGTGGCAAGCAGGGCGTCCCTTAGTGCTATGCTTGTGTGTGTATATGCACCGGCGTTGATTATTATACCATCTACCTTTCCATGCGTGTTTTGTATGCAGTTTACCATTTCGCCTTCGGAGTTTGATTGAAAGAAATCAATTTCAACGCCTAAAGCCTGGGCTTTCTTTGAAAGGTGTGCGTTTATGGTTTCCAGTGAAAGACTACTGTATATGGTTGGTTCCCTGATGCCAAGCATGTTGAGATTTGGGCCGTTGACTACGAGGATTTTCATGTTGCGAACAACATAGGTTTACCCCCAAGAAGGTGGAGGTGGAGATGGAAAACCTCTTGCCCTGCATCCCTGCCGTTGTTTATTACAATTCTGTAGCCTGTTTTGTCTATGCCCAGCTCTTTTGCGACCTTGTTCGCTATGACTGTGAGATCTCCCATTATGTGTTTGTTGGAATCATTTATATTAGAAAGAAACTCTATGTGTTCTTTGGGTATGACAAGTATGTGTACAGGCGCTTTGGGGTTTATATCCTTGAAGGCAAGATATTTTTCATCCTCGTAAACCTTGTCGGCCGGTAACCTACCCTTGACTATATCACAGAACACACACATGATTCACCTCCTATCTTATGATTATTTCATCTCTTTTGGGTCCCACAGAGACGATAGGAATGGGGATACCCAAAAGCTTTTCTAAAGCGTCTATGTACTTCTTTGCGTTTGGAGGCAGTTCCTCAAATTTTCTGCACCCGTTTATGTCTTCTTTCCAGCCGCTGAACGATTCGTATACTGGCTCACATTTCATGAAATCTTCAAGGAGTGCTGGCATATAGCTTATTTTTTTACCGTTGAGAATATAGGCGTTGCATACTTTTATATTTTCCAGTCCACTGAGAACATCCAGCTTTGTAATGGCTATCTCGTCTATTCCGTTTATCCTTATAGAGTGTCTCACGCTGACAGCGTCCAGCCAGCCGCACCTTCGGGGTCTGCCTGTTGTAGCTCCATACTCTTTACCTCTTTCCCTAATGCTTTCACCTATACTGTTTTTTAATTCTGTGGGAAAGGGTCCATTTCCCACGCGCGTTGAGTAGGCTTTCATTATGCCTATGACACCGTTTATGCTTTTATGGGAGAGTCCTGTACCTGAAAAGACACCGCCTATGGTGGGGTTGCTGGATGTGACGAATGGGTAAGTCCCAAAGTCAATATCCAAAAGCGATCCCTGGGCTCCTTCGAATAACAGCTTTTTCCCCATCCTGCTCATTTCGTTTAGAAATATTACCGTGTCTCTTACATATTCTCTCATGGAGTTGGTATATGACATGTATTCCTCAAATATGGCATCCACGTTAATATCGCCAAGATTGTAGAAGTCAAATACGGGCTTTAGATCCTCGGCTGTTTCTTTAAGCTTTCTGTGGAATACGTCCCTGTTCAACAGATCAATAAGTCTTATTCCTCTTCGGGAGTATTTGTCCGCATAAGCTGGTCCTATTCCTCTACCTGTTGTGCCTATTCTTTGCCCTCTTTGATGTTTTTGATCAAGTATCTTGTGGTAAGGCATAACCACGTGGCATCTCTCAGAAACTATCAGTCTGTTTTCTATGTTGTTAACACCCAGTTGTTTCAGTATCTCTATTTCCTCTATCAGTGTTTTGGGGTCTACAACCACACCATTCGCTATGACTGCGATCTTGTCTTCGTGAAGGATGCCACTTGGGAGCAGGTGCATAATATATGTTTTGTCTCCAACACATATGGTGTGTCCTGCATTCGCACCTCCTGAGTATCTGACCACTATGTCAGCGTCCCTCGCCAAAATATCAACTATTTTACCTTTGCCCTCATCTCCCCACTGGGCACCGAGAACCAATCTGTTCATAGAACCCTCTCGTTTGTAAAGTATACCAACTTGTCTATGTTTATAGCAAACCCTGTGGCCGGAATATATCTGCCAAAGGACTCTGTTATCTTGCCATATCTGCCCCCTATTGCTATTTCCTCTTCCTTGGAGAATACGCCGAAAGTGACCCCACGGTGATATGTTGGGTATTCAGTATAGAAGAGATCAATAAAGACTCCTGTCTGGGGGTGTTGTCTATGGATCACTTTACACACTTCAAGCAAGGCTGGGGATATTTTAGCAAGTTCGCGGGGTTCGTTCTCTATATAGCCGCTTAATTCTATGAGTTTTTTGATTTCTTCAATAAATCCTAAAGGTACTCCTTCCATTTTAGAGAGCAGGTCTATATTTTTCTTTTCCATCACCTGTTTTACCTGCCTGTTGTTGTTCAGGTTATACTTTTTGAGGAGTTCTTCAATTATCTGGGTATCTGAAATTCTTATTATCATTTCTTTGATGCCTATGAGGCTACAGCCTTCCAATAGTAATTGTAGTACCTCAATGTCACCAGAGATATCAGGTATGCCTATAACTTCGATTCCTGCCTGTTTGAATTCTCTCATTGCCATAGGTGACTCTTCTTTTATATCTCTGTAGACGTTGTCAGCGTAGCATACCCTTACGGGCATTTCCAGGTCTCCCATGAGTACGGCCTGCATTACTTGCATAGTGATATCTGCTCTCAGTATGAGGGTTTCTGATGTTGTGCTGTCTATGAATTTGAACAGACGGGATTTTAGTGGTTCGAATAGGCCTTCGGATATCTCGGTTTCGTAGGAGAAAGATGGAGTTATAATTTCTTTGTAGCCTTTGCTTTTAAAGAAAGCTATGAGTACGTTTTCTATTTCTCTTCTTTTGGAAGATAGCGGTTCAAAGAACTGGACAACTCCAGACGGAAGTCTACTCACTTAGAACCTCCATGGCTCTTATTACTCCTTCACCAAATGGATGTTCTATACGCAGTTTCTTTAGGCTCATCTCAAGTGAAGTGATGCATGTTAGGATATCCTGCTTGTCAAAATACCCCATGTGCGCTATTCTAAAAATTTTGTCCTTCAAAGGGCCTTGTCCGTTGGCTATTTCAACTCCCATGTTTTTCATTTTCTCTATTATTTTGCCGGAGTTTACGCCTTCTGGTGATATGACGGCTGTGAGTGAGTCCGAGGGTCTTTTCGCGAAGAGTCTAAGGTTCATTGCCATTATGGCCTCCCTTGTGGCTTTAGCCAACAGTCTATGGCGCTCGAATGTACCTTTGAGTGTTACTTTATCCAGTATTATTTTTAGCGATTCATTAAGGGCCACGATAAGTGTTACAGGGGGAGTAAAGTTGCCATATCCCGCCTCTATTTCTTTCTTTATGTCAAAGTAATAACGTGGAGTACTATTTTTTAGCATTTTGTTTTTTGCTTTTTCACTTATACTTATGATCCCGAGACCTGGTGGAAGCATCAGTGCCTTTTGTGATCCAGTTATCATGATGTCTATCCCCCATAGGTCTGTTTTTACGTCTATTGCACCTATTGCGGTTATTCCGTCAACGACAAACACCACTTCGGGGAATTTATTCTTCAAGAGAAGACCTATCTCATCTATGGGATGGAATACCCCTGTTGATGTCTCACATGCCTGCATGAAAAGACAGCTTATATTGGGATGCTTTTTTAGCACAGCATCTATCTCTTCTGGTGTTACAAAGTCGCCGTAGTCCTTTTTTATTACTACGGGTCTGGCCCCAAAGGTGGAGTTTAATTGGACCCACCTTTCTCCAAACTTTCCAGCGCTTACCACTGCGGTTTTCTCTCCAGGAGAAACAAGGTTAACCACGGCTGCCTCCATGGCTCCTGTGCCACTGGAAGAGAATATTACGATCTCATTGGTTGTCTGGAACAGTTTTTGAAGCCTTGTTTTGGCTGAGTTCATGAGAGTTTTGAATTCATCCGTGCGGTGGTGTATTATGGGTTTTGCCATGTTGAGTAGCACGCTTTCTGGTATTGGCGTAGGACCTGGCGTCATTAGGAGTTTTTTGAACATTACCACTCCACTGTGTTGATATTCCCTAAGGCCGTAAGGTGGAAGTTGTTTAGATCTATCGTGTCGATGATTTCCACGACTTCATCCATTGTTACTCTATCTATCCTGTCAAAAATGTAATCTTCTTCTATGTACCTTCCATAGACTATGTTGTCTGTCCCAAGTTTCATCATGAGGGCATGATTGTTTTCCACTGACAATGCATAGGAGCCCTTGTAGTGGGTTTTTGCGTTCTCAAGCTCGGTTTCGGATATATAGTTTTTCTTCAGTAGTTCAAACTCATCCCTAATGGCAGATATGAGTTTTGGGGCTGTTTCGTTTGATGTGGCTGAGCTTATGGTTAAAAGTCCCCCGTTCTCATAGAGATTCAGTGATGAAGAGATGTAATAACATAAAGACATTTCTTCCCTCAGTTTCTGGAATAGTCGAGAACTCATGGTTCCGCCCAGTATGTCGTTTAGTAATATGGCACTATATTTTCTATCGTCGTTTCTTCCCACTGTGGGTGTTCCTATGACGATGTTGGTGGCGTTGAGTTCTCTTTTAACCGTGTCTATTCCTCTTTTGAAACCAAAGGATGCTTTGGAAATCTCTGCGGGTTCAAAGTAGTCTTTGAACGTGAAGTTTCCATTTATGCTGAAGTTGAAGGTTTTTGCTATCCCCCCTACTGCTGCAAGGATAAAATTATCAGGTTTGTAATATCTGCCCATGAACCTTAGAAGATCATCTCTTTTATATGTTTCTATGAGTTTTCTTTTACCTAATATGGGATGTCTCAATTCTGTGGTTATTGCATTTTTCATGAACACATCAAACACATGTTCATCGGGTGTATCTTCGCTCATGTTTATTTCTTCAAGTATGACCCCTTTTTCCTTTTCAAGCTCCGTTTCGTCTATGAGAGGGTGGCTTAGTAAGTCAGTGAGTATTTCAAAGGCTTCGTTCAGGTAGTCTCTCAATACCTTTATAAAAAAACATGTAAATTCACGACCCGTGAACGCATTGATCATGCCTCCTAGTCTGTCCATCTCAACAGCTATATCCCTGTAGGTTCTTTTTGTTGTTCCCTTGAAGAGCATGTGTTCTATGAAATGAGCTATTCCCCGTTCTTCGTCCCTTTCGTGGGCGCTACCCACCGGCACAAAGATTCCCACGCTGACACTCTTAGTGTCCCTGTTTATGATTTCTATTTTCATGTATCTCAGTCCTTTAAGGATTTTCTACTCAGGGAGATTCGTCCGAACTTATCTATATTGGCAACCTTAACTTTTATCTTATCTCCCACTTTGAGTACGTCGGAGACGGAGCGTATTCTCTCATTTGATATCTGGGATATGTGAAGAAGTCCTTCCTGATTGCTTGTAAGTTTTACAAAGGCACCGTAACTTTCTATTCTTGATACGACGCCCTCATATATGCCATTTTCTTCTATCACTGTGGTTAAGTCCTTTATTATCTCCACTGCCTTGTCCATATCGGACCCCATACCTCCGTACACTGTGACCTTGCCGTCGGGGGAAATGTCTATTTTTACTCCTGTCTGTTCTATTAGAGCTTTGATTGTCTTTCCGTTCGGTCCTATTAGGTCTTTTATCTTATCGGGATTTATTTGGAGTTGGGCTATCTTGGGTGCGTACTTTGAGAGTTCCCTTCTGGGTTCTGGGATAGTTTCGAGCATTTTGTTCAGTATAAACATTCTTGCTTTCTTTGCTTTGTCCAGTGCAACCTTCAGCATTTCGGCGGTTACCCCAGTTATCTTTATATCCATTTGAAGAGCAGTTATGCCTTCCTTTGTGCCGGCTACTTTGAAATCCATATCTCCATAGTGGTCCTCATCACCCAGTATGTCTGTTAGTATGAAATACTCGTTTTCAGCGCTTATTAGCCCCATGGCTACTCCACTTACAGGTGCCTTTATGGGTACTCCGGCATCCATAAGTGATAACGTAGCTCCGCATACCGTTGCCATTGAACTAGAGCCGTTGGATTCAAGTATATCAGAAACTACCCTTATCGCATAGGGGAATTCTTCTTCGGATGGTATTACGGGTTCAAGGGCTCTTTTGGCCAAAGCGCCATGCCCTATTTCCCTTCTCCCAGGGGCCCCGAGACGCTTTATTTCGCCTGTTGAGAACGGTGGGAAGTTGTAGTGTAGCATGAATCTCTCATACCTTTCTCCCTCTATGTCATCTATCATTTGCATATCATCTTTTGATCCAAGTGTTGTGGCAACCAGCGCCTGTGTTTCTCCTCTTGTGAATGTGCTTGAACCATGAGTCCTTGGGAGTATTCCTACTTCGCATACAATAGGTCTTATATCATCTAGATCCCTGCCGTCAATTCTTTTGCCCTCAGAGATTATCTTCAGTCTCACTAACTCTTTGAGTACGTCCTCAAAGGCTAATTTTGCTTTGAGTTCTATGTTTGGGTCCTCGTACTCCTCTTTTACCCTGTCGATCACACTTTTTCTTATCTCGTCTATTTTTGAGTTTCTCTTCTGTTTTTCTACTATAGAGAGAGCTTCTTTGAGTTTTAAGGCCACCATGCTGTCTATTCTGTTGATAAGCTCATCGGAAACATCAAAGGGTATATACTCTCTCTTAGGTTTACCGGCCTTCTCGACGAGTTCTTCCTCAAGAGATAGTACTTCTTTTAATTTTTCTTTACCAAACATAATGGCTTCCACCATTTCGTCCTCGGAGACCATTTTTGACCCTGACTCTATCATATTTATAGTATCCCAACCTCCTGCTATTATGAGGTTCAGAGTAGACTCTTCTATGAAGTTTGTTGGTATGAACCCTTTGAGTTTGCCATTTATCTTGCCGACTCTTATTCCCGCGATGGGTCCTGAAAAGGGGATATCTGAAAGCATCAGTGCACATGAAGCTGCTGTAATTCCCAAGACAGCAGGGTCGCTTTGTTGATCCGAGCTGAGCGTTGTGACTATAACCTGGGTTTCTTGTTTGTAGTCCTTGGGGAATAAAGGTCTTATAGATCTATCTATTAGTCTTGAAATTAGCGTTTCCTCAACAGAGGGTTTGCCTTCCCTCTTGATGAATCCTCCTGGAATTTTACCAACTGCGTAGAATTTTTCCTGATAGTTGACCGTTAATGGAAAGAAGTCAAGAAATTCCTCTGGTTCCTCTTTAGATGATACCACCGTGGCTAAAAGAACCGTGTCCCCATATCTTATAAGACAGGAGCCATCAGCTTGCTTCGCATATTTACCTGTTTCCAGTTTAAACCGTTTGCCCTCTATTGTTGTCTCTACATATTCAAACATGCTCCCGTCAGCCCTTCAAGCCCAGTCGTTCTACAACCTTTTTGTAGGTGTTGAAGTCTGTGTTCTTCAAATATCTCATTAACCTTCTTCTCTTGCCGACTATCTTTAGAAGACCCACCCTTGAGTGAAAGTCTTTGGGATTCTTTTTAAAATGCTCGGTTAGATACTTTATCCTCTCTGTCAGGAGGGCAATCTGGACGGCGGGGGAACCGGTATCGTTTTCATTGGCTCCGAACATTTTAATTATCTCTTTTTTTCTCTCCTTGTCTAAACCCATTTCCCTACTCTCCTTTAGTTTTTTACCCAAGTGATTATATATCAAAACCCCACTTTTGTAAAGAGTAAGGCTATTATGCCTTGCTTTGGGAGAGATTTGCTACTATAAAGTCTTTTACTTTCTTGGTGCTGCTGGGCATTAGTATAAATCGTTTTTCTCTATTCTTCAAGTTTTTTATACTTTCTGGTTCTCTTGGGTAAATCCCTGTAGCTGCTTTGACTGCTTCGGGGAACTTGGCTGGATGAGCTGTGGCAAGGCATATAGGCTCCTGTAAGCCGGAAAGGTTGGCAGCGTTCACCCCACAGGCGGTATGGGGGTCGATCATGCATCCTGTGTTTTTGTAGAATTTTCTTATGGTTGACAGTATGTCTTCCTCAGAAGCGCTGAATGAGATGAAATCCTCCTGGATTTTTTTCAATATGTCTTTGTTGAACTGGGTCTTACCCGTTTTCAGGAATGCTTCAAAGGTGTTTTTCGTGAGTGTACTATTGCAATTGTAGAGGTAGTAGACGTATCTTTCAAGGTTGCTTGCTATCTGTATGTCCATTGAGGGTGCAAGTGTTCTTACGACACCCCTGATACTGTAATCTCCTTGCCTAACAAATCTGGTGAGTATGTCGTTTTTATTGGTTGCTAGTATCAGTTTTTGTATAGGAAGCCCCATTCTTTTGGCTAGATATCCGGCGAATATGTCGCCGAAGTTCCCTGTAGGAACACTAAAAGCTACCTCTGACTTATTGCTTTGGATGTATCCATAGAAGTAATACACTATTTGGGCCAGGATTCTTGCGAAGTTTATGGAATTCACAGAACCCAATTTATATTTCTCTTTGAACCCAACGTCTGAAAAGATTTCTTTGATTATTTTTTGGCAATCGTCAAATGTTCCTTTTATAGCTATATTAAACACGTTTGGATCCGTTACAGTGGTCATTTGCAGTTCTTGGATGCTGCTTACGCCGCCGTGGGGGTGTAGTATGAATATGTTTATTCCCTTTCTTCCCCTGAGACCATGGATTGCGGCACTCCCGGTATCTCCACTGGTTGCTCCAAGTACATTTAGATTCTCGCCTGTTTCACTCAATATATATTCAAAGAGATTGCCAAGGAACTGGAGCGCTATGTCTTTGAAAGCAAGTGTAGGTCCGTGGAACAGTTCCAGTAAAAAAATACCGTTTTTTCTCACCAGTGGTGCTACATCAGGTGTATCAAACGTTGAGTAGCTGCGTTGTATCATGTTAGCTATGTCGTACTCGGGTATATCATCAATAAAAAGTTTGAGTATCTCAACGGCAAGTTCTGTATAGCTTATTCCTCTTCTGAAATTTTTGGGATTGAGATATGGAATGGACTCTGGCACTATGAGTCCTCCATCGCTGGCTAGCCCCATCATTACAGCTTTTTTAAAGGGTATAGGTGTGATTCCTCCTCTTGTGCTAATGTATTTCATTAGACCCCCTTTGCTGCTTGGTTAGCGCAGACCAGTATGGGGTCCCATACTGGGGAGTATGGAGGAGCGTAAGCAAAATCAATGGCCTGAACGTCTTTTATTGAGAAACCCCCATACAGTGCTGTTGCTATGGAATTTATTCTCATGGCGCCCTCTCCCTCTGAGACTATCTGCCCTCCTAAAAGTTTGCCTGAGCCTTTTTCTGTTATGAGTGAGATGGTTACTGTTCCTTCGTTAGGATATCCATGGGCGCGCATCCTTGTTTTTATGGTTGTTTTGAATGCATTGTATCCTTCACGTTTGGCTTCCTCCAGCGATAATCCGGTTTTTGCTATACCTATGTTAAACAACTTGAATATATTTGATCCTACTATTCCGGGGAATTCCTCGTTTGCTCCACATATATTGGCCCCAGCAAGCCGCCCAATCTTATTAGCGTTTGTTCCAAGCGGTATGTACACGTTTCTATTCAGTAGTCTATGGTATATCAGGGCACAATCACCTCCTGCGTATATGTTTGGCTGGTTGGTTCTGGCGTATCTATCAATGATTATTGCTCCTCTGTGGTCAACGGTTACGCCGCTGTCTACGAGGAAATGTGTGTTAGGTTTGATTCCTATTGCTATATTGATCAGATCCCCTTTGAACGTACCTGCATTGGTGGATATGGATAAAGGGTCATCTATCCTTTGGATTTCAACACCTGTTAGAACCTTGATGTTGTGCTTGTCTAACTCTTTTAGCACTCTGTTACGTATTTCTTCTTCGTATAGGGGTAATATGGTGGGCATTTTCTCAAGTATGATGACTTCCATACCGAGCTTGTGAAAGGTTTCTGATAACTCAAGGTTCACGAATCCTGCCCCTATGAGAATAGCTTTTTTGGGTAAATGTTTTCTTATGTATTCCTTAATCCTGCGTGCATCGTTTAGTTCCTTGAGTGTGAATACCCCTTCCCTCTGCAGTCCCTTCACGGGAGGTACAATGGCTGAAGCTCCCGTTGCTATCATAAGCTTATCGTATCTAATGGTGTAGATTTTTTCATTCCTATGGTCCTTGACGGTGACTTCGTGGTTTTTTGGATTTAGGTTTATGGCCTCATTAAACAGCCTTAGATCTATGCCCCTTCTATTTATAAAGTCTTCCGCCCTTACTGCCAGTAAGTCATCTGTATCTCTCATGAGGGCTATGTTGTAAGGCATGCTGCATGCACTGTATGATACATCCCCGCTCTTTTCCAATGCTATTACATGTGCTTCTCTACCTATTCTTCTCTTTATCTGACTGGCAGCACTCATCCCCGCCGCATCGCCACCAACCACGACAACTTCCATGCTTCCCTCCATTATGATTGTAGTTTAAATTTATGGACTTGGGCCAGAAGAGTCAATAGAAATCTCCGGGTATGAGCGAGGCGAGCATAAATGATATGAAGAATGATACGAAGTAGCTTATGTCGGAACCGCTCATAAGCTTTGCTACTGCTCCCTCGTAAGGTATTCCATAATAGGTTAGATTCATAAATGGTATGGATGCTACGAGGCCTATGATGTAGGAGGCTAATCCCCTCCATACTACATTACTGTTTGTATTCTTTGTTTTTTTAAAGAAAAACATGGCAACCATTACACCTATCCATGGTGTTATCCAGTAGTCGAGCGTTATGAGAAAGTCCGAATAGAAATGTTCAAAGTTGGAGGCTCCTGCGATACAAAGAGCAAATCCGATAGCAGCAGCTAGCAGTACAGTAGTTTTTCTGTTTGCTTTGTTGTATACTACGAGGGCAGAGAGTGAATTTGTGTATAGATTCAGTGAATTGGCTGTTACAACACCGAGCACTATGGCCAATAGGGCAAGGGGGGCTAATCTTCCTGTTATTATGGGCATGGATGCTATGGGCCCTAAAGAGGTTTTGGATGAGATGAGATAGCCTATAAATTCAAGCCAAGCGCTGGCAATTGCACCGCCCAGTAGTGTGTATAAAAATAGCTTGAGCTTTGATGTTTTCTTAGGGAGGTATCTTGAGTAATCGCTGGCATAAGGGGACCAACTCATGAGATAGGAGAACACGACAGCAATCATACCGATCACATATGTACTGCTGGGGGAATGCTGGTGGAGAGTTATTCCGTGTTTTATGGAGGTTATTGTTATGATAAGAAACATTATTCCCAGCACCACGGACATTGCTTTCTCAAATAGATGAATGAAGTCGTGACCATATACGGCTATGAATACCTGTATGACTGTGAGAAGAGTTACTCCGAGCAGAAACGGGACGCCCAACATATGTAGAGCTTTTCCGCCAAGAATTATATTGACTGTGAACCATCCCACAGTTGATAACCAATTCAGTATCGCGAATAGGATATTTGGTACTCTGCCGAACATTGTTTGTGATATGATCATTTGTGGGTATCCAAAGGAAGGGCCCATTGTAGCCATCAGGCCTAATAGTGTACCTCCCAGGAGGTTACCCACTATTATCACAATTGCAGCCCACCCTGGACCCATGCCCTTTAGCAGACCCCCTAAAGCGAAATCTGCCACTGTGAGATTGGCGGCAAACCACAGAGTGAGCACGCTGAAGGGTTTACCATGTCTCAGTTCGTTTGGTATGTGTTCTATTCCTATTTTTTCAATGGAGAGGGGCATAGCATTCTCCATACGAGTTTGTGAAATATATAGCATATGATTTTACATATGTCAACTAGAAATCAGGGTTTCCATTCAAATGCTCTTTTGCATATGTGTTTTATGTCATCGTGCTTTGTGTTTTAGCCAAGAGTGTTTCTTATCTTGGAGGAGTCGGCTACAAGCATGATGGGGTCTTCTTCTTTTCTGTTTGTTATTTTAACGGGGAAATCAGTGCTGCTCACTTCTTTCATTATGTAGACTATCTCTTTCACTGAGTATCCATACCCGCATTGAACGCGGAATTTTCAGTGTATACTCCGTTTTCATCTACTTCAGAGCCAGTGCATGGGCCTAGGCCGGATCCTCAATATGTGTGTAGTTTCTGATACAGGTTCCGTCTTAGTGCGGTAATGGAAGGGTATAACAGAACTGGATTTGAAGCGTTCAAGTAGTGATTTCATGTTCTGTGTTGCTGTGTATGCTTATCAATTGTACGCTTAAATCCTGTGGTCAGGTGGTCTACGATGACTAAATTGTAAGATGTGTGTTCCAGGATGTGCACGGCTGTGTGGGAGCCTGATATACCCCTGTGTCTCCTGTGACGAGTACGTTCATGTATAGTTTTTTTCTTTGAGTGTATCAACAATTAGGGATAGTAATACCCCCGTTATGAAACCTATGAGCAAGGAGAGTGTTATAATTAGCTTTTTGTTCGGCTTTACTATCGTGGCTTTGGTTGTTGAGGAAAAGTGTGCAGGAATGATTCTAAGTATGTCCTGGTCGATCTTTAATTTCTCCAGGTTTAGTCTGGAGATGGTTTGCGTTATACCATTTAAATCGTTTTCCATACGGTTTTTTATGAGGGCGATTAGCAGTCCAGTGGAGCTGCTGGGTTTGTTTTTTGAGGGAGATATTTCCCCCGCCAGCAGATGTTTTATATAGTGTTCTCTGGAGAGCATATTTTGTTTTTCTTTGTCTATTGCCTTTTCAGACGATGTTAGGAGGTGTTTATATTTTAGTATTATGCTGTTTCTTTCGGTTACGATGGTTTTTCCAATCCTATTCAACAGAGCGCGGGCATTTTTTATGGAATACCCTTTAACCCTTAGTTCTACCAGGTTTGTGTCCTTGGGATTGGAAGCGCTTACGAGTTTGGGGTATTTGTTATTCCCCATAAACCGATTCTTTATCTTGTATATTTCCTCGATGGGGGAGTAGTGTTTTCCTCTAAGTAAGGGTATGCTTCCGAGGTCTACTATTCCTGTGACTTCGTACACGGGTGTTGTGGAGATTGAATATACTATTCCTGCAGCAGTGATTATGAAGGTAACTATAAGGACGATCCATTTGTGTTTTTTTATGGTATGCAAGAGTTTGTTTATATCTATCTCATCATTGCGAACTTGCTCCATGACACGTTTCCTTTACCCGTGTTTTCTCACGATATTTTCTTCATCAGATGTATTCTATAGCAGATGGTCTTTTTCTTGTTCTCATTCTTCATCATACTACTATGGCGTAAGGGGTATCTTCCGAATAGGCTTTTTCTGCGGCTTTGAAAGCCCTTTGAGTGAGGCTTTCGGGAGAATCGCCGTTTTTCATGAAGGTTATTCCGTATCTTACATCAATATGAGGTATTTTTTCTTTGAAGATAGAGAACAGCCTTTGCGAAAAGTATATTAGATCTGTATCTGAGAAAACCCTCGTTAACACCCCGAAATCTCCTTCAAGGTTAAAGAGTATATCGCTTCTTCGAGAATGCGCTTTGAGTATTCTGGCAATTGCTTTTTTGTTGGTGTTTGTTCCAGATACTTTTAGGAGCATAAAGCCCCAATTGTCTTCATATCTCTCATACTGTATAAGAAAGTGGTGTAACAGATAAAACAAACCCACCTTATTGTTAAGCTCTGTTTCTTTGTCTATAAAACATCTATCTATAGAATCCTGTGGAAAAAAGAGCACCCCTCACCTCGTCAATTGTTTGCTTTGCTTCCTCTGATGCTTTTTTACTTCCTTCCCTGAGCATTTCGATTATCCATTGCTTCCTGCTAAGAAAGTACTCCCTCTTTTCTCTTATCGGATCGAGAGCTTTGTTCATGTTGTCCACCAGTATTTTTTTGCAGTCTGTACAGCCTATAGCTGCTGTTGAGCAGCTTTCTTTTATCTCTTTTTGTAATGGTATGTTTGTAAAGATCTTGTGCAGGTAAAATACGCCGCATTCATCTGCTACGCCCGGATCGGTGCGCCTTTTTCTTCTTGGGTCTGTGTACATAATTCTTATTTTCTTTTCCATTTCTCCTCTTGAGTCAGCAAGATATATAGCGTTGTTATATGATTTGCTCATTTTTCTGCCGTCGAGCCCAAGTATCTTGGGTGTTTCGCCCAGTATGGGTTTCGGTTCAATGAACACCTTGCTGTTCGTGAGATGATGAAATCTCCTTACCAGCTCTCTAGTGAATTCAAGGTGTGGAAGTTGGTCTACGCCCACAGGTACATATGAAGCCTTGTAAATTATGATATCAGCGGCCATTAACACAGGGTAAGCCAGAAAACCAAGATTTGATGTTTTAGACTCTCCCAGTTGTTCAACTTGCTCTTTGTAGGTTGGAACTCTTTCGAGCCATCCTACGGGTGTTATCATGGATAGCAGGAGGAATAGTTCGGAGTGCTCCTTGACCATGGATTGGATAAATAGTGTGTTGCGTTCCCATGAAAGTCCGAACGCGAGCCAGTCCACAACCATTTCTATAGTATCATCGGGTATGTCTTGGGAGTTGTCGAAACCTGTGGTGAGGGCATGTAAATCGGCCACAAAGTAGAATCTTTTGTAGTTTTCTTGCTCCAGTTTCACCCAGTTGTTCAGGGCTCCATACAGATTGCCTAAATGGAGCTTGCCTGTTGGCCTCATGCCGCTGAGAACTCTTTTTTCCACAGATCACCCCCTTACATTAATAGAAGATTCATCATAGGTATTATGAAAAAGGAGTATATGAAATTGAACAGACCCAAGAAGATAAGGGCTATTACTATATACATTCCGTAGGGTTCTATCCTCGAGAATTTGTAGGATAGTTCGTGGGGAAGAATGGCGTTTATGATTCGTCCGCCGTCCAGTGGTGGTATTGGTATAAGGTTGAAGAAAGCTAATATGAGGTTTATTTCCACACCGAAAAAACACATGCCCTTGAATCCTATAACAAAACTCCCGCTAAACATGTTGAATATCCTGTATAGTAGTGCAAAAGCGATGGCCAATAGGAAATTTGTTGTGGGTCCAGCTATCGCTATCCACGCAAAGTCTTTTCTTGGGTTTTTCAGATTGAATGGATTGATGGGTACAGGTTTCGCGTAGCCGAATATGAAAGGTATTCTGAGTATCACCAGAGCTGCGGGTATGAGGATGGAACCGATGGGGTCTATGTGCGGGAGAGGGTTGAGTGTCAGTCTCCCCATGTTTTTGGCTGTTGGGTCCCCCAGAATATAGGCTATATATCCATGGGCTACCTCATGCAGTATCACTCCCAGCAACAGAGGTATGATCATCAAAAATACACTTGAACCCATTTATATCTCCCTGCAAGACTCTACACTTTCACTCCCACAACGTCAACAGAGTCCTTGACGCCAGTTATTAACACGTCGGTTACATCACCAGGATGAAATGCCCCTTTGAGAAGAACCATTCCATCTGTTTCTGGTGCGCTTCTGTATGTTCTTGCTTCCCAGATGGAGTTTGATTTCCCATCTATGATGACTCGGAATTGTTTTCCAATGGTATTGCGGTTTATTTCTTCACTTATGCTTCTCTGAAGGTTTTCAACTTCTGTGAGTCTGTTTTGCTTTATTTTATTTGGTTTGTCTCTGAGATGGTATGATAGAGTTCCCTCTTCCTTGTAATATTTGAAGAATCCTGCCCAATCCAGGCGGGCTGACTTTATGAACGCCTTGAGTTGTTCGAAATCCTCTGCTTGTTCAGCAGGATAGCCAACGATAAATGTGCTTCTCAAGGATATATCTGGTATTGTGTTTCTTATGAGTGTGAGTAATGTTTCTATGTCGTCTCTCGTATATTTTCTCCCCATGCTTTTCAACACTCTATCACTTGCGTGTTGTATGGGTATGTCAAGGTAATGGGCTATAGTGTTGCTTGATGCTATAGTGTCCAGCAGGTGTTCTGTTATTTTAGATGGATATGTGTACATAAGTCTTATACGTTCAAAACCGATTCTATCAAGTTTCTTTAATAAACATGGGAGGGCGTCATGGACTCCTCTGTCGTTCATGTAGGCTGTTGTATCTTGGGCCACTATGCATAACTCTTTAACTCCCGAATAGTGCATACGGTACGCTTCGTTTATTAATTTTTCTTCTTCTATGCTTCTTAAAGAACCTTTTATGAGTGGTATGGAGCAGAATGTGCATCCATTGGAACAGCCATCTGAGATCTTGAGGTATGAGATATGGCTGTTGTTTATTTTCATGCGTGGGGATCTGTTTGGTGGTGGTGTACCTGGGTACAAGCATTCCACTATCCTTTTGAGTTCATGGACCCCAATAAAGCAGTCTACTTCTGGAAATCCACGTTTGAGCTCTTCTTGGTAACGTTCGTATAGACATCCCGCCACTATGAGTTTGATTGTGGGTTTTCTGTTTTTTAGTGAAACAGCTTCTGCTATGCTTTCAATGGATTCTTCCTTCGCTGGTTCAATAAATCCACAGGTGTTTATTAACACGATGTCAGCTTGGTTGGGGTTGTTCACTATTTGTATATGTTCTACGCACCTTAGGTAGCCTAACATTCTCTCTGTATCTACAAGGTTTTTTGAACACCCTAAACTCAACGTGAACACCCTAAGCACTCCGGATACTATATACATCGGTATTGAAATTATCAAGTTTTAGACTTTTTTTGTGAAGTATGATAATCTTTTTCATCTTACAACAGGGTTATTTCTGTAGGTGTACTTGAAAAGGGGAGAGGTTTATTATATAAAATCCAAAGAAGATGCTGTTGAGGTGCTGTTGAATGAAAAGGGTAAAAGACATTTACATAACTACGAAGAGTCATCCAGATTTTGATGGTATAGCGTCTATAATAGCCTACGCTGAGTTAAAGAGCAGATGGGATCCTGAGAGAAGATACGTTCCTGTTGTCAATGGGAGACTGGATCTTATAACCCAGAAGATGCTGAGTGCTTTCTCAATAAATATCCCTCAGTATGTTAATAATTTTCAACTGCGGGTCGAGGATATAATTTCTCCTAATATACATAAGGCTAACAGGAATCAACCCATAACAGAGGTATTTAAACAGATGATAAAGAATGATCTGAGGGTTGTTCCTATAGAGGATGATAATGGTAAGTTTTATGGAACGCTTGGCATATTGGATATAGCAAAGAAGAGTATATCCTCTATCATTCCGGATATATTTAGGAGGATAAAGACTAGTATTTCGCTAATAAAGCAAGCTGTAGAGGGTGTAGCATTGAACGAGGTGGATCCAGATGAATCATTTGTGGCCACTGTTATGATAGGTACTGTGGATGTTGCGGAGTTTATGAACATCATACAGAATTTTGACCCGGAGAATGTAATAATAATTCTTGGTAACAGGGAGGATCTTCAGGAGAAAGCTATAGATTTCGGGGTGAGGTGTATAATACTCTCTAATGGCTTTACGCTTAGGGGAGATCTTGTGGAGAAGGCGAAGGCAAATGGTGTTTCTGTTATACTTTCTGATTATGATGCATTTGCAACGGCTGGTCTTGTAGAGTGGAGTGTACCTGTTGATACTATATGTGACAAGAATGCTGCTTATGTTTATCCTACAGAATTTATAGATGATATAAAGGACAAGGTGTTCACTTCGACCAATAGGGCCACTATAGTTATAGACAGGATGGGGAGGATACTAGGTATAATCACCCGCACAGACCTCATAAGGTACACCAAAAGGAGGGTGATACTTATAAAAAATGTTTCTCTTTCCACCGCTCCCACAGGCATACTTCATTGTGAGATACTGGAGGTGATAGATAACACTATTTCACTTGATATAGTTAAGGGCACGCTTCATACGAGGTATAGGATAGAGCCCTGGCATTCAACTGCGGCTATTATTGCTGATGAGTATAAGAAGCTTGACTCAGACATGTCAGAAGAATCAGCTTACCTACTGCTTTCTGCCATTCTTTTATCAACTAACTACATGGATCCAGAGCATACCCTTCCTGAGGAAGAAAGCCTTATAAAGTACATATCTAGTAAAAGGGGAATAGATATCACCGAACTTATCGGTAGGCTTATCAATATGACCAATTCATAGGAGGAATTATGGGGACAAGCCGATTGATATTCTACGTTACCTTTGGAGCGTCTTTTTTGTCCATTGTGTATGCATTTCTCACAGCGCTTAGTGTGATAGCCAAGGACGAAGGTACCAGTCGCATGAGAGAGATAGCCCGTGCCATTCAGGAGGGAGCATATGCGTTTTTGTCCAGGGAGTATCGCACCATCTCTATTGTTGCTGTTGTCGTGTTTGCTATCCTGTGGGCCTTGGGGAGTGTTTCAGAGCACTTTGGTTTGCTCACGGCCATAGGCTATCTGATAGGCGCATTTCTTTCTGGTCTTGCGGGTTATATAGGTATGGTTGTTGCAGTAAGAACAAATGTAAGAACCGCCCAGATGGCAAAGAGGGGGCTTGCAAGGGCTCTGGATATAGCGTTCAGGGGTGGTTCGGTTACCGGGATACTTGTGACAGGTTTTGGTTTGCTTGCCATTGCTGGTTTTTACTATCTTTCTGTGTATGTGTTTGGTCAGCCAGTGGAACATACGATTGAAGCATTGATTGGTTTGGCTTTTGGTACAAGCCTTATCAGTGTTTTCGCAAGGCTAGGTGGCGGAATATATACAAAAGCGGCTGATGTGGGAGCTGATTTGGTGGGTAAAGTTGAGGCTGGTATTCCCGAGGATGATCCCAGGAATCCTGCCGTTATAGCAGATAATGTCGGTGATAATGTTGGTGATTGCGCTGGAATGGCAGCAGACGTGTTCGAATCTTTTGTTGTGACCATAGTAGCTTCCATGGTTCTTGGTCATTCCCTATTTGATAAGCCGGGTGTAGTGGGGATAGCTACCATGTTCCCGTTGTTGATAGGCGCTGTGGCTTCTATTGCATCCATAGCAGGTACATTTTTTGTTAGGCTTGGCTCTTCGAGGAATATTATGGGGGCTTTTTATAAGGGTCTCATTTCCACAGGAATTCTGGCTCTGGTAGCTTTGTTTTTTCTTGCCAAGGCTCTGGTAGGTGTGGGGATGGCAGATAAGGCTGGGATGAGCATAGGCTATGTGCACATATTTATAGCAACCGTTATAGGTATGGTTATTACATTTTTGATAATGCTTATCACTGAGTATTACACTTCCTATCACTTTCCGCCTGTTAAATCTGTGGCCAAGGCCAGTCAAACAGGACATGCAACCAATATCATTCAGGGTATGGCTGTTATGCTTAAGGCTCCGGCCCTGCCTGCAATAGTAATAGCTCTGGGAGTTTATTTTTCCTATCATGTGGCAGGGTTGTACGGTATAGGTATAGCTGCTGCTTCCATGCTTTCCCTGAGCGGGATTATTATTTCAATTGATTCTTATGGCCCAATCACAGATAATGCTGGCGGTATAGCCGAGATGGCGGAGCTTGATGAATCTGTGAGGGCTGTAACAGATCCTCTGGACGCTGTAGGTAATACAACAAAGGCTGTGACAAAGGGATTTGCGATAGGTTCCGCCGTTCTTGCTGCTCTTGTTTTGTTTGCTGAGTTTGTGAGGACTGTGAATCTTGGACCTGATATATTTAACCTCAGCAATCCAGCGGTGATGCTTGGCCTCCTTATAGGTGGTTTGCTGCCTTACTATTTTGGTGCTTTGAGCATGGAGGCTGTGGGTATAGCAGGGGGGAAGATGGTTGAGGAAGTCAGAAGGCAGTTTAAAACCATTAAGGGGATTCTGGAGGGTAAGGCGAAGCCGGATTATGCTGCCTGTGTTGACATAGTAACAAAAGAGTCGCTCAAGAGGATGGTAGTTCCGGGTTTGATACCTGTTATAGCTCCTATAGTGGTTTACGCATTGTTTGGTCCTATAACCCTTGGTGCCCTTTCAATGGGTGCTATCATAACAGGGTTCTTTGTGGCGGTTTCAATGACGAGTGGTGGTGGAGCTTGGGATAACGCCAAAAAGTATATAGAGGATGGAAATTTTGGTGGTAAGGGTAGTGAGGCTCATAAGGCAGCCGTCACAGGAGATACTGTGGGAGATCCGCTGAAGGATACCGCAGGTCCTGCTATTAATCCTATGATTAAGATTGTCAACATTATAGCCATACTTATACTACTAACGGGGATTTGATGTGAAGTTTGTTGTAATTGTGACCCCTAAGAAGGGAGTGTTGGATCCTCAGGGGAGGGCTATTAAGTCTGTAGCAGAGCCTTATTTGGGCGTGGAGATAAAGGATATAAGGGTTGGGAAATATTTTGAGGTGGAGATAGATTGCCAGAATGCTCGGGAGTACGTTGAGAAATTGGCTTCGGGTGTGCTGTCGAATGGTGTGATAGAGGATTACGAGGTCAGAGAGATTGAGGGTAGGGATAGTTAGTTTTTTGGGAACGAACTGTGATAGGGATTGCCTTTTCGCCTGTGATGTGCTTTCAATCCCTGCTGAGATTGTTCCTTATACGTGCACGGATCTTAAAGGGTTTGACGTCATAGTATTACCGGGTGGTTTTTCTTATGGTGATTATCTGAGATGTGGTGCTTTGGCCAAATTTTCGTCCATTATGGGAGCTCTGAAGGAATTTGTGGCCAAGGGGGGGTATGTTATAGGTATATGCAATGGATTTCAGATATTGACAGAAGCAGGATTTCTCCCAGGTGTACTGCTGATGAACAGAACCCTTAGGTTTATACATAGGTTTGTGTATGTGAAGGTGGAGGATTCGTCCTGTTTCTTTACGAGGCATATTTCTGGTTCTGTTTTGAGTCTTCCTATAGCTCATAAGGAGGGAAGTTATTACTGCGATCCGGATACCTTACAGATGATAGAATCGGAGGGACTGGTTGTTATGAGGTATTCCGATGCGAGAGGAAACGTAACGGAAGGATCCAATCCTAACGGTTCCGTGGGGAATATAGCTGGGGTATGTAATAAGAGCGGGAACGTGTTTGGGCTAATGCCGCACCCTGAGAGGGTTGTTGGAGATCTGGGTAAAGATGGAGAGCTTTTATGGAGTTCAATGGGGTGAGCTATGAAGAGGGTTGAAAGCAAAAGGTTGTTTGAGGAAGCAAGGAAATGCATTGTAGGTGGTGTGAACAGTCCTGTTAGGGCTTTTAAATCGGTTGGCGGTGATCCGTTGTTTATAAGCATGGCGAAGGGGTCCCGGGTATACGATGAAGATGGCAATGAGTTTATAGATTATGTGTGTAGTTATGGGCCTGTTATTGTGGGTCATGCGAATGATGAGGTACTGGATAAGGCGATGGGCACAATGAGGAGAGGGCTCAGCTTTGGTGCTCCGACGAGGCTTGAGACGGAACTGGCCAAGAGGATAGTTGGGGCCTTTGATTCTCTGGAGATGCTGAGGTTTGTGAATTCTGGCACTGAGGCCACGATGAGTGCCATAAGGCTTGCAAGGGGGGTAACAAAGAGGGATAATATATTGAAATTCAGTGGTTGCTACCACGGTCACTCCGATGCTCTTCTTGTTGCTTCTGGAAGTGGAGCGGCAACCTTTGGTAAACCCACGAGTGAGGGGGTTCCTTACGATTTTGTTAGGCATACATTTGTGGTTGAGTATAACGATGTTGAATCTGTTGGAGATGTTTTCAGGCGCTATGGTGACACTATAGCTTGTGCGATAGTGGAGCCTATCCCTGGGAACATGGGGTTGGTGAAACCAAAAGATGGCTTTCTTGATTTTTTAAGGAAGATAACCAGGGAGTATGAATCTCTTCTCATATTTGATGAGGTTATGAGTGGATTCAGAATCACGTATGGTGGTGCTGAACATCTGTTTGGCATTAAGCCTGACATTGTCACATTGGGTAAAGTGATAGGGGGTGGAATGCCTGTTGCGGTTTATGGCTCTTCTGAGGAGATAATGGCTCACGTATCGCCAGAAGGGGGTGTATATCAAGCAGGTACTTTGTCTGGAAATCCTGTAGCTATGGCGTGCGGAGTGGCAACGCTTGATATACTCAAGGAAGAGAACCCATATGAAGACTTCCGAAGGAAGACAGAAACGTTGGTGAATGGTGTTGAAGAGATTGCGCGGGAGAGAGGTATCCCGGTGAGTTGTACGTGCATGGGTTCTATGTTTAGTGTGTTCTTTTCAGATAAAGAACCAGCCAGCTACTCTGATGTGCTTGGGTGCGATGTGGGTATGTTCTCAAGGTATTTCCGTGGTATGCTGGACAGAGGTGTATATCTTCCACCTTCTCAATTTGAGACGAACTTTGTGTCAATGGCTCACGCGGATGAAGATATAGCGGTGACGCTGGAAAAGGCCCGTGAGGTGATGGGCTCTTTGTGAATGAACAGGGAAAAGAGGGACAAGAAATTTTATCTTACCCTTTATAAAGCTTCGTCCGTAGGTTTCAGTGTTATATTAGCTGTAGTTATAGGTGGTGCCATAGGATGGTGGGTAGACAAGACATTTCCATCTCTGAACCCCTGGGGGTTACTTGTGTTCTTGTTTTTTGGTATAGCGGCTGGTTTTTTGAACCTGTACAGGGGGTTTGAGGAGATTAAGCGTGAGGATAACGATAAAAAAACTTGAAACGGGTTTCTTTATAGTGTATTTATTAGTAGCTTTTGTGTGTATATGGTGCGGCCTGGATTGTCTCGTGAGCAGTTTTTTTGGTTTTCTGGTCGCTGTTTTTGACTGGTTTTTGATAAAGTTATGGGTTAAGAGGTTTATGAAAAAAGGGAGGTTTTCGTTTTTTGAGAATTTTGTGAGATACCTGATCGTGGGATTAACTCTTTTGATTCTCTTTGAGGTGGGTTTAAACCCTTTGGGAATAGTGGTGGGTATTTCGACTATACCGTTAACACTTGTTGGGTTTACTTTGTTTGCAGTAATGACCGGTGAAGCTTAAGGAGGATGTATGGAGGCTCCAACTTTTCTTGATTTTATAATACATGCTACGGGTTTGCCGGGTTATCTTGTTTTTACATGGTTCATTATGGCCACTGTACTTACGCTTGCTCTCATAGCCCGTGTGTCGCTAAGATTCATGCCGAGTGGATATCAAAATGTAGTTGAGGCTGTAGTAGAGGGCATATATAGCTTTGTTGAGGATATTTTAGGTGAGGAGGAGACAAAGAAACACTTCAAACTTATAGCCACGCTTGCCATATTTATATTTTTTGCTAATATTACCGAACTTATTCCTTGGTTTATTCCTCCAACATCCAATCTTAACACTACCCTGTCTATGGCTGTTATTGTTTTTGTGTATTACCAGTATCTTGGTATAAAGAGGCATGGGTTCAGATATGTAAAGCATTTCATGGGTCCCGTATGGTGGCTCACACCTATAATGATACCCATAGAACTAATAGGCCATTTTGCGAGGATCTTGTCACTGTCTATGAGGTTGTTTGGCAATATAGGTGGAGACGATTTGCTTTTGGCTATAATATTTTTCTTGGCCCCGTGGCTTGTTCCTTTGCCGATAATGGGTTTAATATTATTTGCTGCGACGCTTCAAGCATTTATATTTGCTTTGCTGACAACTCTGTATATAGCTGACGCTATAAGCGAACCACAAGGAGAATAGGGAAGTAATCGTTGTTGAGGAGGTTTTTATGCGTGGTAAGGTGGTATTATTGTTAACAGTTCTGCTGGGGGTGTTTGCTGCTGTGCCTGTTCTTTCGGCTCCTGCGGCACATGCAATGTCCGCTGCGACCGTGGAGCTCAAGAAATATTATATGTTTGTGGCTATGGGTGGGGCTATAGGCCTGGGTCTGGCAGCTGGTGGTGGTGGCATAGGTCAGGGCCATGCTGTCAATGGAACAGTGCTTGGTACGGCAAGAAACCCGGGTATGTCAGGTAAGCTACTTACCTTGATGATGATCGGATTGGCAATGATAGAGTCCCTTGTTATTTACATGCTTGTCATTGCCTTGATCATCCTTTACACGAATCCATTCGGTATTTAGTCAACTCAAAGAGGGCGCCTATGGGGCGCCCTCTTCTTCCCTGTAGTTACATCCCTTGCGAGCACAGTGCCATTGGGTTTTCTTTTTTACCATGAGGGTATATCCGCAAAGGGGACATGTTTTGTTTTTTATTTCTCCTCTTATTGTAAACGTGCACTGTGGGTATCCGGAGCAACCATAGAATGTTCCTCTCTTTGATGACTTTTCCACGAGATCTCTGCCGCATTCGGGACACTTTAGCCCCGTAGGATATGGTTTTGTGTTTTTGCACTTTGGATAGTTAGAGCAAGCTAGAAATCTTGCTCCTGTTTTGGAGTGTTTTATGACCATAGGTGCTCCGCACAGCTCACATATGATATCTGTTTTTTGTTCGACGAGGGATTTTGTGTTCTTGCACTTTGGATAGTTAGAGCAGGCGAGAAACTTGCCGAACTTTCCCTCTCGGATGACCATAGGTGCTCCGCACAGCTCACATATGATATCTGTTTCTTGGGGTTTTGGTTTTCTGTTCTCCATTTCCTGCTCTGCTGTTTCTAATAGTGTCCTGAATTTTTCATAGAACTCGGAGAGCACGTCAAGTTTGCTTAGATTGCCCTCAACTATTTTGTCCAGTTTGTCTTCCATTCTAGCTGTGAATTTTACGTTTATTATATCTGAGAAGAATCTTTCAAGTTCTTCGGTTACAACTATGCCTATATCATTGGGATAAAATTTGCCATCCTTCAGAGAGACATACCCTCTTGCTAGTATTGTATCTATGATTGTGGCGTAGGTGGATGGTCTCCCTATGCCGTGAGACTCAAGTGCCTTTATAAGAGTGGCAGGTGTATACCTGGGGGGAGGCTCTGTAAAGTGTTGTTTTGGAGTGATGGAGTTAATCACTACTCTGTTTCCCTTTTTTAGACCTTCAGGAGAAGGAGATTCTTTGAGTCCAGAACGCTCCCATACCCTTGTGAATCCATCAAATTCGATTTCGTTGAAAGATGCTTTGGCTTTAAAGGAAAGTGATGATAGTACTATGCTGGTGTTTCTTACGACAGCTTGGGTCATCTGTGAGGCTATGAATCTTCTCCATATCAAGTTGTAGAGTTTGTATTCTTCCTCGGTTAAGTATGGTTTTGCCATTTCGGGAAGGAGTTTGACGTCAACTGGTCTTATGCATTCATGAGCTTCCTGTGCCAACTTTGATTTTGTTTTATATACGTTTGGTTTTTCCGGTGCATACTCTCCACCAAACAGGTTACTTATCAGATTTAACGTGCTGGTTTGTGCTTCCTCTGACACGTTGAAGGAATCTGTTCTCATGTAGGTTATTATGCCCATTCTCGTTTTACCAATGTCTATACCCTCATACAGCTTTTGGGCTAGCATCATGGTTTTCTTGGGGGAGAAGTTTAAAATATTGGAGGCAGTCATCTGAAGCGTACTTGTTATAAATGGGGGTTCTGGGTTTTTGCGTGTTTTTTTTCTGGTTACACTTTCAATGGAAAACTCTTCTTTTTCTATGCGTTTTTTTAACTGTAGGGCTTCTTTCTTCGATTTTATAAAGGTTTTGTCAATTTTCGTGCCGTCTATGTGTGTTAAAAGAGCTTCTATGCCTTCCTCGGTCAGTAGATGTATGGTCCAGTATTCCTTTCTTACAAATGAGGTTATTTCTTTCTCTCGCTCCACGACGAGTTTTGCTGCTACGGACTGCACCCTTCCAGCAGACAATCCCCTTTTGATTTTTTTAGAGAGGAGTGGTGAAAGTTTGTACCCCACTATCCTATCAAGTATTCGTCTCGCTTCCTGGGAGTCAACCATGTTCAGATTGATTGTTCGCGGGTTGTTTATAGCTTTTTCTAAAGCTTTTTTTGTGACTTCGTGGAATACTATCCTTTTAACGTCCTCTTCTTTTCTTCTCAGGAGCCTTGTTATATGCCATCCTATCGCTTCTCCTTCTCTGTCTTCGTCGGTGGCTATATATATACTGTTGGAGTGTTTGGCTAGTTCTCTTATGTGTTCCACTATAGGTTTTTTTTCTCTTGGGACTTCATATTTGGGTTTGAATCCGTGTTCTATGTCAACACCGAACCTGTGGACGGGTAGGTCCCTCACATGGCCGTAGGAGGCCACTACCTCGTAGCCTTTGCCTAAGAATTTGGAGATTGTTCTTGCCTTTGCAGGGGATTCAACAACCACGAGGTTCATAAGTTATACCCTCTCATATCTGTTTCCACCGGCATTCTTTATAACCCCCTTTATTTCTAAATCAAATAGAATCTCTGAAAGTTTAGGAGTGGGTATACCTAGCTTTTGTACGAGTGTGTCGAAGTCTTTTCCCCCTCCTAGGGCTTTGAGTACGGCTATCTCAGACTCATTTAGTTCTTCGTAGGACTGACTGTTTTTCGTCATTTTAACCTCTTCCTTTAGTTCTATGTAGAAATATGATAACACATCCTCTACGCTGCAGAGCGGGAATGCGCCTTCGGATATGAGTTTGTTTGTGCCGGAAGAGCGGCGTGAGAATATTTCCCCAGGTACTGCAAAGACCGGCTTGGACTGCTCGGCGCCCAGTCTTGCAGTTATTAAGGAGCCACTTTTTGAATCTGCCTCTATTACTATTACGGCTCTTGAGAGTCCGGCTATGATTCTGTTTCTATACGGGAAATTGAACTTTGAAGGTTTTGTGCCTATAGGGAATTCCGAGATAATACATCCGCTTACTGATATTTCTTCGTAGAGTTCCCTGTTTTCCGCTGGGTAGATTACATCTATACCGTTTCCAAGCACTGCTACCGTGTAACCGGTGTGTTTAAGGGTTAACTTGTGTGAGAGTGTATCAATGCCCTTGGCAAGTCCACTTATTATGTCGAATCCGGCTTTGATAAGATTAGGGATCAAGTATTCCGCAACCCTATAGCCATAGCCTGAGGGATACCTTGTTCCTACGACGGCTACTGGTAGCTCTGTTTCCTTCCATTTGCCCCTTATGAAGAGAATAAGGGGAGGGTAATCTATGTTTCTCAGCCGTGAGGGGTATCCTTCTGAGAAGTAATCCACGATACTCACACGTTTTTTTTCTATAAATCTTATGGCGTTTTTTATATACTGTGAGTGTTTTTGTGTTACGTGGATGTTTTTGGCCTCTGCTATGTCTTCTAATCCTTTGAATTCTGATGGGTTCTTGATTTTTATCCTTGCCAGTAAGAGTTTTTCTTCATTTTTTAGCAATCAAAAGCCTCACTTTGTTGAAGTAGTATGTGCATGTTTCAAACGCAGAGAATCCAAAGCCTGATAGTTTAGCTTTTAGGTCTATGGAGATAAATTCACTCGCGAGAGGACACTCTGCGTACTTGAAAGCCAGTTTTACTGGTATTGAAGAGTCATGGAGATTGAACTCGTTGTAGTCGAGGATACAAAATCTTCCCCCCTCTTTAAGTGATACGAAAGCGTTTTTTATTATTTTATCTCTGTCACTGTCAATAAAGCCGTGTAAAACGAATGAGATGAACACTATGTCAAATGTATTGATAAAGGGATATGGTTTTCTTATGTCGTGCTTGAATATCTTTATGTTTTTGTAAAGTTTTGTCTTTTTTTTAGCTATTGAGAGCATGATATCTCCTATGTCAAATCCAACTATCATGCTATTTGTGTATCTCTTCATGAGGAGCATGTTTCTTGCTGTGCCGCATCCCAAGTCAAGTATATTGTCCTTAGTACCTATGTGCATGTCTCTGACCACCTTCTCCATGAATCTCTCATAGGTGAAACCACTGACAACGTCCATAATTACGTCATATAGCAAAGCTTCTATGCCCTTGACCTCAACTTTGCTTAGTTTTTTTCCCATATTAAACCTCCCCTTGATAGATGAATATTATACAAAATGGATTTCTTTGCAACTCATCCGTTGTATTTTATCATCCATTCTGTTATCTTAACACCCATGGAAAAGATAGCAATTGAGTTACTCACAAGCTATGGCTACATTATACTGTTTGGCTGGGCGATGATAGAGGGAGAAACGGGTCTTGTGGTTGCAGGAGTTCTTTCTCATACTGGACATATGGACCTGACGTTATCCATTGTATCGGCTGGGTTGGGTGCTTTTGCTGGAGATCAAATATATTATTATGTGGGTAGGAGCGGTAAGAAGATAGTTCAGAGGAAGCTTATAACTCACAGGAGGAAATTTGCGCTGGCCAGAAGATTGCTCACAAGATACGGCTGGTTTCTGATATTTCTTCAAAGATATATGTATGGGTTGAGGACGGTAATACCTATGACGATAGGTATAGTGGGATTCGATAAAACCAAGTTTGCAGTGATAAATCTCGTATCTGCCTTTGCGTGGGCGGCCATAGGTATTGTGTTATCCTATTTGTTTGGGGCGGTAATACTGAAGATTGTGAATGAGGTGGAAAGGTACTGGTACTATTCTATCCCTGTAGCGGCGCTTATGCTTCTGGGGACTTACGCGTACATATACTATGCCACGAAGAAAAAGCACTGAAATAAAGAGGGTTAGTTGGATAGTCCCTCTCGCCGTATTTCTTGGCGGGATAGGTGGGGGTATAGTGTTTCCTATACTGCCCATACTGGGAGTTCAGTTTGGCCTTGCTCCATTTTTTATAGGTTTGATCTTGGCAGGTAATAGGATTTCAAGATTAATGTCCAATCAGGTTGTTGGAGAGATAATAGACCGTATGGGCGGAAAGAAGCCTCTCATAATAGGGTTACTTGTAGAAAGCTTAGGGAGCTTGCTCTATACTTATGCGTTGTATTCTCCTTATCACGGGAGTGTGTTGATGGTGGGTAGATTAATATGGGGGGTAGGTTCGGCTTTCCTATTCATCTCGTCAAACACTATAGCTCTTAATGCTTCCATATACACTACTCGCGGTAGATCAACAGCTATGGTAAGGATAGCCCTTAGCCTTGGAGTACCTGCTGGACTCGTTGTGGGAGGTGTTTTATCTGGATTATTCGGTGATGCGACTGCCTTTTTATCCAGTGCAGGTGCTTCGTTTTTTGCTGCTGTTATTGTGTGGTTGTTCTTTAAGGATGTAGAGGTAAAGCTGAAGGAGAGGATTAGCTTACTTGAAGCTCTCAGGTACACCGTGAGCCATGTTAGTTTGCTTTTGATAAGTATATTCAACTTCCTTGTCTTTTTTTCCTTACAGGGAGTGGTTTTAACCACGCTTGTTTTGTTTGTAGAGAGTAAACACTTTTCTTTTATATATTCAGATCCGAGGTTCAGCGCTGGTGTTTTGATGTCTTTCATGATGATTTCTTCAGGGATAACAGGATTTATGATAGGCAAAGTTATAGATAGGATAAGACTGAGGTCCACCGTTAGTCTGCCTTCTGCTATAATAGTTATAATAGGATTCGTGATGCTTGCTTTTTGCAATAGTACTCCGGTACTTATAGGTTCTCTAGTCTTGTTGGGGATGGGTATAGGAATCAATAATGTTGCTCTTTTAAGCATTCTTGGTGATTTGACGCCGGTTGGTATAAGGGGTAGATCAGTTTCGGTATATCAGTTTATGGGAGATGTTGGGGGTACGTTGGGACCCATATTTGGTGTACAGGTTGGGATAAGCATGGGTTTTAGTACAGTTTATGTACTAACGGCTGTTCTTTTTTCTGTATCCGTACCCATAGTGGTGTTTATTAAGAAGTATGAAGAACGTCAGAAGACTGAGATTATGACATGAGTGTTATTAGATATTGTGTCGGGTTTTTATTGGTTCTGGGAGTGGTGTTTGGAATACCAACTTGGGCATGCTCAAAAGCTATTTATTTTAATGATTTTGAGCATGAGCCGGTTGGTGTTTATTCGAAAGATCTATGGAAGAAGTACTGGCCTGATGCTACAGGGTATCATTCAAGTGGTATAGGTGATGGTAGGGTGCATGTTGTTAGATTCAGAGGAGATAATGTGTTAGAGGTGATTTATGAAAAGGGCAAGTCCCATAAAGGTGGAGTTAGGTGGAGAATGCGCTTTTCGCCGGTGGACAGTGTGTTTTTCTTCTATAGATTCAGATTCTGTAAAGGTTTTTATTTTTCAAAGGGAGGTAAGCTTCCTGGTATAGGTGGAGGCAGAGGGAATGTGGGAGGGTATCCCTCTAACGGTTACGACGGTTTCAGCATTCGTTTTATGTGGTATTCTTCCGGTACGAAGGGTAGTGTGGTGAACCCAAGACTTGCAAATCTTGTCGTTTATGTATATTACCCTGGGCAGCACGGTAAGTATGGGGATGTATTGAAGTTAAAGAGGAACGGCAAATGGGTAACGATCACCTCTGGTAGATGGTATTTTTTGAGAGCTTGGGTGAAACTGAATCAGGTTGGATACAGTAATGGTGTACTTATGGTGTGGTTGAATGGCAAGCCTGTATTTAGCAGGGGGGATTTTGTTTTTAGATACACCAATTCTTTAAAGATAGATCAGTTTCTATTCCACACCTTCTTTGGGGGTCATTCCCGTGCCTGGGATGCTAGGGAGAAAGAGTGCTCTATGTTTGACGATATTGGTATTGAAACAGGGGGAGGGGCTGAATGATGCGTTTGTAGGATTCAGGTTACCATTTTGGGTTTAGTCCGCACCATGACCTGAGTCGCTCATAGGCTATGATTCGTGGTATGTTGGGTTTTTCTACGGGTCCTGGTCTCTTCATATAAAATGCATTTATTTCGTAAACTGTACCTGATATTCCCCTTTCTATGGCTATTTTAGCTAACCTTACCAGGTCAACCAGCAGTCCTGCAAGCGCTGGACTGTCATTGATACGTGCTGTCAGCATGATTTCGTCTGTTACGCCGTTGAAACTCTCGTATTCTATATGCAAGGCCACGAATTTTTTGTCGCCAAGGCTTTCAATATATCCTGTGGGTTTTATGTAATGTGGGGCATTGTAACCTAGTATGTCCTCAACGATGCTGGATTTTGTTACTTCTTTGCTTTTGTTCCTTCCTTCATCTGTTAGTGCAAGAAAGTCCATGTTACCACCTATGTTGAATTGAGCTATGTCCTTAACGGTTCTGTTGCGCTGTGCTTGATGTGCCAATATGTCAGCGCTTAAAGGAGTTGCTCCAGATGCCCCATCGTCTCCAAGCACGACAAGGTTGTGTTTCTCCGCCAGGTTGAGCATGACGGGATCGTTTGCTAATGGTGTGGGTATAGCATTGACAAAGGCAATTCTTTTTCTCGTTTTTGCATACAGGCATGCTGTATAGAAATACACTTGAGTGGCTGTTAATTTGGAGGTGTTGTTTTCGTGTATAGTTTCCATAAAAGATTTCTCATCGGGAAATACACCGAATGATTCGGTAGTGCAGAGGTTAACGATCACGTCAGGCTCATAGCTTACCCATTCATCAATTATTTCTTCAATGCATTCCCTGATAGGTTTCTTCTCCTCCCTCCCTGATGCTTTGATGGGTATGTTGTTGAGGCTGCCGAGGTGAATTCCTTTTCTTATTTTGATTTTGTTTGTTTCCCCTGTGAGGTGGGTACTCCAGTATCTGGCGACTATGTTGCTTAAGGGAGTATCTATCTTGCTTGTGTCGACATCGTATGCCCCGATAATGCTTATGTCTTCAGGCTTTATGGGTAGCTCGTTGCCCAAAGGAATCCCGGTGCAACCTGCTTCACCTCTTTTTATTTTCTCAATACCTGCTACAAGCGTGCTAGCTACAAATCCAGCTCCCAAAAGTATCACCTTCATCACGTTATCCCTCCACCCTTATTTTTTATCCCATTTCCATACGAAGTATATCGTTAGTAGAACTCTAATGTTGGTTACTATGGCAAGTAGAATGATCAGGGTTTTTATTAGCCCCATTAGACATAAAATCATTGTGGCAAATACTCTCTCATCCCTTTTTCCGGGCAGATATCTTAAGGGTGTTATGGATTCATATGCATCCGTGCCGAATGCGCCTTTAAACCTCTCTGTGGAGTAGCTGACCATAACGACGCCGAAGATAGCACATGCATATATGTAGCCATAAGAGTGAGGAATATTGTCATACAATGCCAAGAGAAAGACGAAGTCAATGATTCTGTCTAGCAGAGAGTCAAGCCATCCCCCGAAGTTGCTTTCTCTCAGGGTGGCTCTGGCTATTTCTCCATCTATCCCGTCAAGAACGGAGCTAAGTTGGTATACGATACCCCCTATAGGTGCAGATAAGAAGGCTAAGAGGGCTGAGGCTATACCTATAAGAAAGGAAAGCCATGTCATTACATCAGGAGATATTCTCTCACATAGTGATGTGGACAGCAGGGTGGAGATTTTTCTGTTGATAAGGCGAGAAACCCATCCGTCACCCTTTCTTTTGACTGATTGTTTGACTATGAGCCTCTTCAGTCTTTTTATCTCCTTCGGTGTGTCTGCATCGGCCCAGAAGAGACCTGAGATCTCTGTAACCTCAATGGAGCTCTTCTTGATTATTTCGCTCAGTTCTACACATTCCTTGGTTTTTATTAGTGTTTCTGCCACGGCAAATATTTCCTTCTTGAGTATGAAGAAGCCTGTATCAAAAGCGTCAAATTCATTGAGGTTTTTACCTATATCAGATATTCTGTTGTTTCTGAGTTTCACCTTTGTGGCTTCTCTGTGGTCTATGTACAGGCCCACTCTGTCAATGATCAGACCACTTCCTTGTATAGCCTTTTTTATGAATGTTCTCTCATATATATGATCTGTCATTATCACTATAAAACGTTCTCCTGCGTGTTCTCTGGCGAGATAGAATGAGTATCCGTTTCCCTTTTCTGGGTGGTTGTTGAGAATTATACGTCCATTAAATCCGTGTGTTTGCAAATACTCCCTATAAGCCTTTTCAAACATCGGGTTTGTCACAATTATGAAATTGTTAAAGCCCTCGTCTCTTAGAAATTTCATAGCTCTGTAAACGAGTTCTCTTTTTGCGATTTTTATCAGACCTTTGGGCTTGTTTGGATATTTACCCTCCATCCTTGTGGCTATCCCGGCACCCAGCACTACCACTTTCATCTGCCTTTCTCCTGATGGACTCTCGCGGTAGCGTTTGAATCAAAAGGGTAAACTAAGAAAAGACTGCATTTAAAATATATTTCAAACATGCAAAAAGTCAAGCTTGTTGTAAATGGCTTTTAAGTAGGCTAAAAAAGATGTAGATTAATTATAGTGAGGAAAGGAGGTATTAGATATGGAGTATCCGTCTTTCTTTGATGATCTGGATGGTATCGTGGTTAGAGATGAGCTTGCCAGTTTTCTAGGTGTAAACAGTGATGGTGTGATAGAGTTCTCCTATCTTGATCTTGTTAAGATTGCTGGGCATAGTTGTGCGGTTGTAGCTGGTGGATATCTTATAGCTTTGAAGGGTCTTAAAGCTCTTTATGGGGATGAATATCCTGTTAGGGGCAATATAAAAGTGGAACTGAGAAAGAAACCGACAGAAGACAATGCAGGTGTTGTAGGATATGTGTTGTCTGCTGTCACTGGAGCCACCACAGATTTTGGCTTCGGTGGTTTGCCTGAGGGTAGATTTAACAGAAGAGGTTTGCTGTTTTATGGGGTTTCTATTGATACCGATGTGAGGTTTACCCGTCTTGATACCCACAAGAGTGTGGGAATTAACTACCGTCCTGGTAAAATTGTGGAACCCGAGAGCCTCTTAAGGAATGTTCTGGGACCAAATGCTTCAGAGGAGGATAAAAAACTGTTTCCTGTTAGGTTTCAGGGCATGGTTGAGAGAATATTGAAACATGCCGATGAGGTGATAGAGATAGTGTAAAAAGTAGTGCTGTTAGTTGGGATCGACAGGAATCAAGTGGAACAATGTAATTTGATTTGCACAATTGGGAATATTTTAATATTATTCTATGTATGGACAGGTTGGATATTGAAACGGAGATTTTAAGGGCTCTTGCCAACCCGCTTAGGTTTCAGATAATAAAGTATTTGAGTGAGGTAAACGAGCCGAAGTGCGTTAACAATATTGTGCATAGGTTCAACAAGAGTCAGTCTCTTATATCAAGCAATCTCTCCATTCTCAAGCAAGCTGGTCTTGTCAAAGTTGTGAAGGAAGGGCAGTTTGTAAGATACTCTGTGAAGTCTGACTCCATAAAGGAACTGTTGTCTGCTGTGAGGAAACTTTCTGAAGAGTACCTTAGGACCTATGCGACAATACAGGAGGAATAGAGGTACCGAGGGCACCTCTTAAGCCAAATATTTTTTTCCTACTTCGTCCATAAATGTGGCGGGGTCGCCTTCCCACGTTATGCTCCCGTGTTCCAACAGATAGAGCCTTTCAGAATGTTTGATGGCAAAGTGGAGATTTTGTTCGGCGAGCAGTATTGTGAGATGTTTCTTTTCTCTTAGTGTGGTGAGAGCGTCGGATACGATATCAAGAATAGCAGGGGCAAGTCCTAGGGTCGGTTCGTCTAGCATGAGTAGGAAGGGTCTTTGCATCATTGCCCTTGCTATGGTCAACATCTGCTGTTGTCCCCCGGAGAATGTGTAGGCAAGCTGTTTTCTCCTTTCCTTCAGTACGGGGAATAGCTCAAATACTTCCTCCATTCTTTCCTCTACTTCGCCCTTGGATAGGCCCTCTACGGCGATCCTTAGATTGTCTTCAACGGTCATATATCCAAATAATTCTCTTGTTTCGGGGGTGAATGAGATACCGGACTTTATGATCTTTGCAGTGGACATGCCCTTTATGGATTGTCCCTTCCATTTTATATCCCCGTTGTAGCTTACGAGTCCTACGATAGCCTTCAGCAGGCTGCTTTTCCCGGCTCCGTTGAGTCCAACCACGGATACGAACTCCCCTTCTTTCACCTCTATATCTACGTTCCTCAGGGCTTCGGCTTTTCCGTATTTTAGGGATTTTATGTTCACATGCAGAACTGTTCTACCTTTTTTCTCTCTGGATATTTTCTGCTCCCTTGCTGATTTTCTCAAGTCCTCCATCCCTCTGCCTATGAATACCCTGAGCACCTCTTCATCATTCACAACGTCTTCTGGTTTGCCCTCTGCGATCTTTTTACCCAAGTGTAAAGCGACCATTCTATCCACGAGGTTATATATCGCTTTAACGTTATGATCCACAAGCACGATTGTGTGCTCTTTGTCTTTCACTGACAGTATCAAGTCTGAGAATTCTCCAACCTCGGATGGTGTAAGACCGGCAAAAGGTTCATCTAGGAGGAGCAAGTGGGGTTTTAGTGCTAATGCCTTGGCGAGCTCCATTCTTCTTACATACCCAAACGGTAAAGAAGGTGGGTATCTGTTGAGTACATCTTCAAGGCCTACAAGCTTGGCTACTTCTAAGGCTTTTTCTTCAACGTATTTTGGGTAGAATAGGCTTATTCTGTCTGGCAGAATGGAGAGCTTGATGTTCTCAAGGACGGTTTGTCTATTTAGTGGTCTTGAGTGCTGAAATACTATGGAAATACCGTTCTTGACCCTTTTATGAAGGGGCCAGTGTTGTATTTCCTTGCCGTTGAAGCGTATAATGCCGCTTGTGGGTTTGTATACACCCACTATGAGGTTCATCGTTGTGGATTTTCCTGAGCCGTTTGGACCTATAAGTCCAAGGATTTCGCCTTTGCGCACGTCAAATGTAACGTTGTCAACGGCTTTTATTCCGCCAAAGTGTTTTACCAGATTGCTAACTTCCAGAACCGCCATTTTTAACCTCTCTTTAAAATGATGCCCACTATTCCGTCCGGTAGCAATAACAGAATAAACAGAGCTATGACAGATAGAACAGCATAGTCAAGCTCACCTAAAGACTGTAACCACTGGCTCATGACTATAACAAATAGTGCCCCAAGTATGGGTCCTACGATGGTTCTTCTGCCTCCTATGACAGCGGCTACTATTATTTGTATGACTACCGAGATTGATACAACCACACTGACAGAGGCTGCTCCCAGATAGAATACAAGCAAGGCACCGGCTAATCCAGAAAAAAAGGCGCTGATAGCGAACGCCAGTATTTTGTATTTAGTCATTCCAAACCCTAAACTTTCTGCCTCTATAGGGTCCTGAGCACCTGCTTGCAGGACGAAACCTATAGGAGAATGGGCTATAGCGAGAAATACTAGTGCGCTTATGACTGCAAAACCTAGGGCATAGTAGTAGTTGAGCATGTTGCTCATGGAGAGTATACCTGTCAGAGTTATCCCTATCTCGCCGCCGGTGTACTGGGCAAATATTATTATAAATTCTTGGAGCAGCAGAACAGAAACCAGCGTTATTAGTCCAAAGTATGGACCCCTTAGCCTTAGCGAAGGGGCAACGAATAGAAGCCCCGCTATTACAGCGGCTATTGTTCCTATGCCCACACAGGCAAGCACAGGGAGTGTTGTGTTTACGTTAAAGAGTGCTGCTGTGTACGCTCCTATACCTATGAGGAATGTTGGACCAAAGTTTACCTCTCCGGAATATCCGAAGATTAGATCCCACGACATGGCGAATACAGAAAAGTACAGAGCCAGCGTGAAAACACCTATCATGTATAATGACAGTGCAAAGGGCAGAAACATAAGGCACAGCAGTCCTACTACGGCCATTATTATGTGGCGTTTTTTTGAGAGTTTCATTGATTCTAAAACCTCCCGAACAAGCCTTTTGGTCTGACAAGAAGTACTATTACCAGAACAAAGAATGCGGGCAGCGATGTATAGTTGGGGGATATCAAGTATGCTGTTATTGTCCCGAGGTAGCCTATTATGTATGATGCGAGGAAGGAACCACCTATGCTCCCCAATCCCCCGAGGACCACTATGGAGAATGCAAGACCTGTGAGGTCTGGACCAGCGGGTGCTGAAACTCCAAGGAAAGAGGCGAGAAGCACTCCAGCTATTCCAGTTAGAAGCCCATAAACGCCCCAGAGTATCAAGTACACCTTTCTGATCTCTATGCCCATAATAGCAAGACCTGTGTGTGTCATTGAGGCTGCCAGTATTAGTCTGCCTGTTTTTGTTTTGTTTATAAACAGCCACAACAGTGCTATTACGAGCAGTGATAGGCCAGCAAGAACAATCTCATTGTACGTTAAATTGAGGTGGACTCCTGAAACCTTTCCAGAAACGAACGGTTTGACGACAACTGGTGAAGAACCGAATGTAAAGTTTAAAATCCCCCTAATGAGCATTGACCACAGTAGCGTGGCAGTTAGTATGAATATTTCCTTTTCTTCAACTGGTATTTTGTGGGATTTGTCTATCGGGTTTACCACCACGAAGAAGAGCAAGTAGGAAATTATAATGGATGTTAGAACACCACATCCTATGCCTAACAGAAGCGGGAAGTGTAAATAGCCCATAACGAACCAGGTTATCATGGCGCTGACAACGAGGAAAGCACCGTGGGAGAGGTTTAACACCCCCGCGGTGCCGAATATCATAGAAAAGCCTACAGCTCCCAGAGCATAAATAGAGCTGATGATGAATCCGTCAACTAGGATCTCTAGGAACAGATGCATTGGTTAGTTCCTCAGCCCTACTTTTTGCTTGGGAGACTGAGTTTACCCGTTGCAGCGTCAGCCGGCCATATGGTAACGAGCTTGCCATTCTGCCATTGTAGCATAACGCCAGTGGCGTAGCCCTTACCCCATTTTATTCCGTGGGTGAACGGTTCGCTCTTGCTGTAGAATTCAATGTGACCCATTACACCTACATAGTTTGTCTTTTCCAGTGCTTTGACAAGCTTATTGGGATTTGTTGATTTTGACTTTTCTATAGCATTTTTCAGAACATATATTGCGTCGTATGTGGTATACCCAGCATAGGCAGGGAGTGTATGGAACATCTTTTTATAAGCTTTAACGAACGGGATTGTTTTGGGTGTTATAGGCGCTGGAGAGCCCTCCGCTTGTGTTACTACCCAGTTCGTGGCTCCATTTGTCTTCTGCCAGAAATCTGAAGCTGTGGCCTGAGCGTTTACACCTACTAGTGGGGCAGGTATGTGTTGTTCATGCCATTGGACTGTTGCTTTGAGGGCTGCGTGGGACCATCCTATTATCAGCACATCTGGTTTGTACTTCTCAATCTTGCTGAATATTGGCGTGAAGTCGTTTGTATTAGGTGCGAATCTCAGGTGGCCGTATACCTTAAGACCAGCCTTGGGCAAGCATTTGAGATACTCGTTGTCCAGAGGGAGCGTCCATGCTGCGTTTTCGCTAACTACGTATGCTGTTTTGTATCCAAGCTTCTTGACAAGATCCTGGTGAACCAACGCACAGACGGTTTTAGCCATCTCTATGGCATTGTACTTGAGCTGAAATACGTATTTATACCTGTTGTACTCCCTATGCACAAGTCGAGTTATCTTTGGGGAAGCGGCTCCTGTAATAATATAGATAGTGTGCAATCTTGCAGCCCAAGGTTCAAGAGAGAGGGCTATTTCACTTATCCAGTTACCTACGACGGCAGCGACATGATGCCTGTAAACAGCTCTCTGGAAAGCCTCAACAGCGTCTGTAGATTTCAGATGGTCATCATAGATAAAGAGTTTTATAGGACGCCCGTTTATTCCCCCTTTTTCGTTTATCTGTTTTGCTGCGAGTTCTGCCCCGTATACCACGGATTTTCCCACCAAGGCCGATGTCCCAGAGATAATAGCAATGTTGATAGGTTTTGCTGCCATGGCCTCAGGAGCGAGTGCCCCTCCGATGATTAGAGCTGCTGCAACAAGACTCGTGAGTGCTGAGGCTATCAGCCATTTTACCTTAACCCACATAAAACACCTCCCTCAACAAACAAATTTTCTCACTTCTAATTAAGTCTTGATTTTCTATATGTCAAGTTTTTTAGCTGAGAAGCTTAATACTTAAACAATATTACTGTCTAATATCATTTCTAAACAACGTTTCTTATTTTGAAACTACGAAGTTGTTAATCACCCACTCTGTGAAACTTATGCTGCACGTAAAGGCCGGAGAAACGGCGTTCAGGATGTGTATGCTTGACTCTGTGGATTCAACCACGAAATCCTGAACGAGTTCTTTGGTTCTGGTGTTCAGTAGTTGTGCTCTGATTCCTGGTTTCCCCCATCTATTGAAGTGGTAAGAGTCAAGATGTTTCACCATTTTTTTGGCCAGGGATATAAGGTATTTTCTGCTGTATTTTTTGACTTCGTCCAACGCTAATCTTCTAAAGCCAAAGGCATTGGTCAGGAAAAGCACGGCCTCCCATGTGAGTATCTGGACTGTCTCTGTGGGGCTGAATCTTTCGAAAGCTTTGTAGTTTTCCCTCCAAAACGCTGGCATGGCTGTGGGTCCTATTTCTACTGTGCCGTCAACTTTCACGGTGTAGTGTACACCAAGGAATGGGTTTGCAAGATTGGGAACAGGGTAGATGTTTCTCCTTACAGGCGGCTTATTTCCGGTGTATTCCACGTAGATCCCCTTGAAAGGGACAACAATATAATGCTCAGAACACCCGAAATCCCGAGCTATGTGATCTGCGTACAGTCCGGCGGCGTTTATTAGTCTGTCAAAGGTGAACACATCACTTCCTGCAAGGATAGCATGTTCGTCAAGCTTTTTTGTGTAGGGAGTGTTGAGCAGTATGTTTACCCCTAGGGCTTTTGCTTCATTCATCAAGGATTTGCATATCTCCACAGGGTCGATGGTGGCCGTTGATGGTGACCACAAGGCATGTCCAACCGTTCTGGCATTGGGTTCACACTCTTCAAGTTCTTTCTCGTCCAGGAGTTCAAGTTCGACCCCGTTGGTCTCTCCTCTTTTTTTGAGTTCGTATAGAGTTTCGAGTTCGTTCTCGGATGATGCGACGACGACTTTGCCGCATTCGTTCAGTTTTAGACCCCTGTTTTTGCAGTACTCTTTTAGTATCCTGTTACCCTCTCGTGAAAACCGTGCCTTCAGTGAGTCTTCCGAGTAGTAGAATCCGGCGTGTAATACTCCACTGTTTCTGCCGCTGGCATGCAACGCGATATCAGGTTCTTTTTCTATCAGTGTGATACTTGCCCTGGGCAGGGTTTTTTTTAGGTTTCTTGCCAGTGTCAGGCCTATTATCCCTCCGCCCACGATTAGATAATCACATACGTTTACCTTCATTGACTCCTCCTTTGTTGAATTCATTCAGTGGATCATTGTTTACCTCAGTCCTGAATGGGAGGTGTCGATGCTAGTGTGAAGAATCGCACCTTTACCTCTGCACTTTTAAGCACTCGTGAGCATTCGTTTAGTGTGGAACCGGTTGTTAATACGTCATCCACCACTAAAACCTTTTTGACCCCAGTAGGTAGCTTGTTGATTTCAAAGGCTCCTTTTAGGTTGGTTCTTCTTTCTTCAACAGTTAATCCAACCTGGTGGGGTGTTAGTTTTGTTTTTCTTAGCATGGAAAAACAGATTTTTATTCCTAATATGCTGGATAGGTGCTTTGCTATTATCATGGCTTGGTTAAAGCCCCTTTTTACTATGTCCTTTCTGTGCATGGGTACATATGTTATGCAGTTTGAATCTCTAAGTATATTATTTGTGGCTATTTCCTCCGAAAATTCGCGAATAATCCTTAGGAGATGCGGTTTAGCGTGGAATTTAATCTGGGAAATAAGGAGTTTCACATGGCTGTCGTTGTAGTTCCATAGGCTGTACCCTCCTTCATACTCGACACCAGTACTACATACCGTACACATACCGTTGCTGGCTAGAGGTCTTGAACATACGTTGCACCGCGGCCCTCCGTAAGGTATAAAAAGAGAAAGACACTCCCTACATATAATCTTTGCGGAGGGGTTGCCACAAACGAAACACCTTTGAGGGAATATGACGCTAAACCATTCTTCTTTTACTTTCAACAACAGAGCGACACTTTATACAATACCTGGCCGTGGGTTTGGCTTTCATTCTTTCAATTTCTATTTCCTCTCCGCACATTTCACATATCCCGTATGTTCCCTTCTCAATCCTATAGAGGGCTTCTTCCACCTCTATTAGGGTCATTCTATCTCTTTCAAGCAGGTCATACAGGGTATTTTTCATGGAAACGGCATTGGAGCAATCCCCTTCATCTCCGGTCTCGTACATTTGAACCCTTTTTGCGTTTTCATTTATTCTATTCTTTAAATCGTTTTTCAGAGCCAAGAGCCTCTCTTTGAGCTCATTTAGGGTTGCCCTATCCATACTTAACCTCCACCATGAAAGGTTGACTAATAAAAACCCATTTGGCATAATTTGTCAAGTGTTTTGAGGTTTCTTCTTATCCCTTAGAGGAAAACAAAAAACTAGTTGAGGGATAAGAGAATAGGTTTTTAAATAAAGTAAAAAACGAATTTTTGAGTATGTGAGGTTTTTTGTTATGCATTTGGTTGATACGTTGATAGGTCAGGTGTTCTGGGTGGTGTTTTTCATAATGTTACTTTACCCTTACTTTAAGTTTCATTCTCTTGAGGCGACGAGAATGCGGTGTATAAGAAGGATAGAGCAGAAGAGGAGTTCAAGGGTGATTACGCTGATACATAGACAGGAGACGAAATCGCTATTTGGTTTTTTTTCAATGAGGTTTTTAGATATAGAAGACTCTGAGGCTATATTGAGAGCCATAAGGATAACACCCAAGGATATGCCCATAGATATGATAATTCACACGCCTGGTGGTGTAGCCCTTGCTGCTACGCAAATAGCACACGCTCTTGCTGATCATAGGGCTGAGGTCAGGGTTATAGTACCCCATTACGCCATGTCTGGTGGTACGCTTATAGCTCTTGCTGCTGATGAAATAGTAATGGATCCGTATGCCGTGCTTGGGCCCGTGGATCCCCAGTTAGGTCAGGAACCTGCCGCTTCTATAGTTAAGATAAAGGAGATAAAAAACGTTAACGAGATAAAGGATGAGACCCTTGTAAAAATAGATATGAGTGAAAAGGCTCTCAAGCAGATGTATGAGACCTTGTTTGTTCTTCTGATGAAGAAAGGCTATTCTGAGGCTGATTGTGATAGAATTGCATCGGAGCTGTCGTCTGGGAAGTGGACACATGATTTTCCTATAACGGTTGAACATGCCAGAGAAATGGGGTTGAAGGTTTCCACAGAGGTACCTGAGGAAGTTTATGCGCTTATGGAACTGTATCCTCAGCCCACGGCAACTCAGTCTGTAAAGTATATACCGATACCATACAATAGGCCTGGGAATTCCCAGAAGTTCACAGAATAATTTTGTTGGTGCTTGTTACTTGTTATAGATTTTGTGGGTTCAGTTTATCTGCTCTTGATATATATGTAGCAGTGTGTTAGAATGCCTCCAACTACTCAGTGGAGGAATGATGATGAAGAAAGGCATTCATCCCAAGTATGAGGTCACCACTATCAGGTGTGCCTGTGGAAATGAAATAGTGACTCGATCTACCGTAAAGGACATTACAGTGCCTGTTTGTGCCAAGTGTCACCCATATTTCACGGGTAAACAGAGGATTATAAGTGAAACGGGTAGAGTGGAGCGGTTTAATAAGAAGTATAAAAAGTTCATAGAAGGTAGTGCTTAAGGGGTAATAAAGAGATGGACGGTAAAGGGGACGCTTTTATCATAGACAGGGAACTGGATGTACGTGATATGCAGGTACAGGAGACTGTGGAGAGAATCAAAAGGGCTTTATCCGGGGTGAGACCTGATGGTTATATGCTTGTCTATATCAGTGATTACTCTGCGATTGAGGACATAGCTCAGGCTGTTTTGGAAAAGCAGGCTATTGTGGAGAGCGTTCTCAAGAAGAACGAAAATGATTGGATCCTTATGGTGAAGAATGCTGTGCCCGTAGCTCAAGCTGGATAGAGCGTAAGACTCCGGATCTTAAGGTTGGGGGTTCGAATCCCCCCAGGCACGCCATGGGTAAAATAGTAAGTGTAGCAGAGGAAATATGTGGTATTCTGGAGGAAAAGGGGTTAGGGATGGCTGTTACCCTCTCGGTGGTTTCTGGTGTGCTGAAGGAGATTCTGGGAGCAACACTGTTTGCCCA
>CAZERD010000001.1:0-94624 GCA_964515405.1 uncultured Desulfurellales bacterium | reverse complement strand
CAGGAGCGACGGGACTGGAGTTTACACATTAAGAGGGGGGTTGTCAAGGGGGTTGGGAGAAAAACACCCTATCAATCTACAACCACCATATTCCTACCCTCTCTTTTAGCCCTATAAAGGTTCCTATCAGCTCTTTCTATAACCTTTTCAACGGGTGCTTCTCCGTAAGCCACACCAATGCTTATCGTAAGCCTCACCCCACAAAAATCAAATCCCTCAATCATCTTTCTAAGCTTCTCCGCTATTACTGCAGCATTCTCTACTGATGTATTCGGAAGGATGATCATGAATTCTTCTCCACCAAACCTACAAAATATATCGCTCTTCCTTATATTCCTTGAAATAAGCCCACTCACACCCCTAAGTACCTCATCTCCCCTGTCATGTCCATATGTATCGTTTATACTCTTGAAATGGTCTATATCAAAAAATATCACAGAAAACCGTTTTAAACTCCTTGCCTCTTTTAGGCACGCCTCTCTGTTCAATATCTGAGTCAGGTAATCCATACGGGATCTCATCCTAACCCTTACATATCCACGGTATATAACCAGTACAAGCATCCCCATGAAGAACACCACCAAAACACCCAAACCAGCAAAGACGTATACCCTTACCATGCCCTCAAGCATTTCTGGTTTCTTATCCACAAACAGAAAATACCCAACACGTCGGCCGTTAAAGAGCTCCAGCGGCACACTGTAAAAAATAAAATGCTCAGACTCAGCTATCTCCCTCCTGGGATTAACGCGGGAACGGATGCGCTCAATTACACTCCCAAAGGCATTCATCTCTTTCCTGCTCACATAAAAATCTGGATCCAACGGGAAAACCCTAAATGCTCCCCTATTAACTCGAGGAACAGCATCCCTTCTAACAAGTACAATTACATACTGCTGACCAGCCATACTGAGCATACGCCTGATATAATCCATGCCAAAAGAAACAAAGAGACATCCAACATTTCTATCGCCACACAGTACAGGTGTACCTAGAAAAAACTCTCCCCCTTCCTCGCTGGGTGAGAAACCTTTAAGATACGGTTCAGGACACCCTTCTGAGCCAAACCTGAGCTTCGAAAAACCATATCTTCTAAGCAGATTCTTCTCCGAACGCACAATTTTTCTTATGTTAGCAATACATTCCTTACTGTTCATACCAAAGGTTACGCTGTTCAAAACCAAAAAATGAGAAACAAGAAACGCCCGACCATACATGGCATCTATTTCTTTCATCACTAGATTTTTCTTCAGATCGTAGGAATTACGGAGCACCTTATCAAGTATATAATGATCTACCTTAGCCTCATAAACCACAACAAAAACTGTGAATGCAACTATAAGGAATAAAACCCCTCCCAGCGCTACCTTCCACATAAAACAAACTCCCCAAACAAGCATTGTAACAGAACCATGTATAGCCTTCAACCACACACAACTTTTTGATAAGAGGAATTTTCTTTGATATCATCATTCTCATCAAAACTTTTGCCTTGGAGGTGATCATGAAGCAGGGAGAAGTCCAAACTCCCAAGGGTAGTTTTGCCAACCCAGGACCAGCAGGACTCATGGTACTTGCATTCTATCTAGCAGCACTATGGCCTATAGCAACCCATCAAGCTCCACCCCAAATGGCTAATGCACTCATAGCTTTGGGATTTGCAGGAGGACTCGTGCAGTTTACAGCTGGAATCATAGATCTCAAAAACGGTGAAATTATGACGGGCAACATAATGCTGGCTTTTAGTGCATTCATGTGGCTTGGCTTCTGGGAGTTTCTGGGTAAAGCACTAGGATTCATACCCGAAAACACAACCATCGTAGACGGATGCGTGTTCATAATCATGGGAATACTCATGTGCGGCTTCACAATAGGACATCTGAAAGCTCCCAAGATAGCATTTTGGTTCATGATATTCACAGATATCTTTTTCCTCTCGGCCGGCATATTTTTCCTCACACTAAAAGACATATTCTGGGTCATAGCGGGATGGAGCTTGCCTTTCGTAATTATAACGATACTTTGGATGGTATTCGGAATAGTGCTCAACGGGGTGTTCGGCAAAACTGTGGTGCCTATGGGTAAACCGTTTATTGAAGATTAATAAGTTGATTTTTTCCCATAAATGGTTATCCTTATAAAAAGGGTTCTTTATGATAGAGGAGCTTGTAAAGAAGAGTAGATGTTATAGGCGTTTTGACCAGTCATATAAAGTTAAAGTGGAAACACTTAAAAAAGTTGTGGAATGTTTGCGATATATATCCTCAGCTAAAAACCTCCAACCTCTGAAGTACATTGCATCAGTCAATCCGAAGAAGAACAATGAAATATTCTCAACTCTCAAGTGGGCCGGTTACCTAAAAGACTGGGATGGACCCATGGACGGAGAAAGACCCACAGCTTATCTAATCATACTGAAGGATAAAACCATCTCCGATGATCTATATGTGCTTACCGATGCGGGCATAGCCATACAGACAGCAATGATAGTGCTTACAGAAATGGGATTAGGCGGGTGCCCCATAGCAGCCATAGATAAAGTGAAACTCTCCTCAATCCTAAAGTTGCACAAATACCTTGAAATACTATATGTAATAGCCATAGGCAAACCAGCAGAGAGAGTAATCATAACGGATGCTCAAGATTCTCACATAGAGTACTTCAGGGACTCGTCCGGCAATCACTACGTACCAAAGAGGCGGATGGAGGAACTACTACTAACCCTTTACACGTAAATCTTTTCTCAGGAGGGAGAGATGGCAAGGAGAATCAGGGTTGAAGCATCAAAATGTATAGGTTGCAAAACCTGCGAACTGGCATGCTCGTTCAAACATACGGGCACCTTTGCACCGGCTCTGTCCAGGATACACAACGAGGTATTCTTAGAAGAGGGAGCGTTTGTCACTGTAACATGCCAGCAGTGCGATGATCCCTGGTGCATGAAGGCATGTCCATCAAACGCCATAATCAAGAGAGCCGACACCGGAGTAGTGGAAATCATAGCGGAAAAATGCGTGGGGTGCAGAACATGCGTAAGCGCTTGTCCATTCGGAATGATAACCTACGCGGCATGGAAAGGCAAAGCAGACAAATGCGACCTATGTGGAGGCGATTATCCTGAATGCGTGGCGTTCTGTCCAACGGGCTGTTTAACATTCGAAGAGGAAGATACCCCTACCAGGACAAAGGTGTTGAATTTCGCTAACGCAATTAAAGAGGGTCGGCTGGAGGTGTAATGATGTTTGGTGGATGGATAGGAAAAGTACTAAGAATCAATTTATCTGATAGGAGCTTTAAATTTGAATCCCTAAATTACGAGCTCGCCAAAATGTACCTTGGTGGAAGAGGGCTTGGATCAAAATATTTTACAAATGAAGTGGACCCAAGTGTAGATCCATTCTCGCCAGAAAACAAGCTAATATTGGCTACTGGCCCACTGACAGGCACCTACGGGGCTGCCAATGGTAGATACATGATGATAACAAAATCACCGCTAACAGGTACCATAGCTTGCTCAAACTCTGGAGGCTACTTCCCATCAGAGCTCAAGTATGCTGGCATTGATATGGTAATCATAGAAGGGAAAGCGGATAAACCCGCGTACATCACCATCTACAATGACGAGGTCTCTATAAAGGATGCTTCAGAGATATGGGGAAAAACCGTTGACGAGGTTGAAGACTACCTCAGAACCACATTCCACAGAGACGCAAAAATAGCAGCTATAGGACCAGCAGGTGAGAAAGGCGTGTTATTTGCTGCCGTTATGAATGACAAACACAGGGCAGCAGGTAGAAGCGGTGTAGGTGCGGTAATGGGTAGCAAAAATCTAAAGGCTGTAGCAATAAGGGGCACTGGAGGTGTTCCAATAGCAAAGAGGGAAGCCTACAGAGAAGCAGCCTTTGAATCTTACAAAGCACTGAAATCTGCACCCGTAACTTCAGCTGGGCTGCCAACTTACGGCACAGCTGTCCTTGTCAATATCATTAACAATGAGGGCCTACTACCTACAAGAAACTTCCAGGATGATGTATTTGAGGATGCCGACAAGATATCCGGAGAAACAATGGCAAAAACCATCCTCAAGAGGAACAAAGGATGTATGGCATGTGCCATAGGCTGCGCAAGGGTTACTCAAATAGTAGATCCAAGGTTCCAGTCCAGCGAAATAGGAGAGGGACCTGAGTATGAGACCATCTTTGCTCTAGGCTCTGACTGTGGAGTGGGCGATCTCAATGCCATAACAGAAGCAAACTACCTGTGCAACAAGTACGGTATGGATCCTATAAGCGCTGGAGCCACAGTCGCCTGTGCCATGGAGATGTTTGAAAAGGGAATCATACCGGAAGAAGACATAGGAATGCCTCTGAAGTTTGGCGATGCTGAAGCCATGGTTAAAATGATAGAACTCGCAGGCAAAAAGGAAGGATTCGGAGCTAAGCTCGCACTTGGCTCCTACAGACTTGCAGAGATGTACGGAGCCCCAGAGTACTCCATGACAGTTAAAAAACAAGAATTCCCAGCATACGACGGCAGGGTAGCCCAAGGAATGGCTCTTGAGTACGCTACAAGCAACAGAGGTGCATGCCATGTCAGGGGTTACCTAATCTCCCCAGAAATACTGGGGATTCCCGAGAAACTAGACCCACACACAACAGAAAACAAAGCATGGTGGGCAAAGGCATTCCAAGATGTCACCGCCGTGGTTGACTCCGTTGGGGTATGCCTGTTCACAACATTCGGTATAAATATCAACCATATTCAGCAAATGTTTGACGCCGCTACAGGCCTTGAGTACACAGCAGATGATCTGCTGAAAGCAGGTGAAAGAATATACAATTTGGAAAGACTATTCAACCTCAAAGCAGGTATAGACCCCAAAGAGGACACACTACCAAAGAGGATCCTGGAGGAGCCAGTTAAACAGGGCCCAGGCTCAGGTCTCACCGCAAGATTACAGGAAATGCTATCCGAATATTACAAAGAGAGGGGTTGGGACGAAAACGGCATACCCACAGAGGAAAAATTAAAAGAGCTAAATATAGCTTAAAAACGGGGGCTTTGCCCCCCTTTAATGGAGAACACTATGAAAAACTACGAAATAATCGTGGTGGGTAACAGTGCAGCCGGTGTATCAGCCCTGAAAACAATAAGAACACTAAACAAAAACATAAGTGTTGCACTCGTTGAAAGAGATACTATACCAGCATACTCAAGGGTATTAACTCCATACTACATAGGTGGTGAAACACCCAGAGAAAACCTGTTTCTCACCACCATGAATTTTTACAGGGAAAACAATATTGAGGCTTACTTCGGGGAAAGCCTAATCGAAATAAACCCTGACAAGCACACAATAACAACAAGCGGTGGGTTGACACTCCAGTTCGGAAAACTCCTTATAGCTACAGGTGCCGAAGCCAAGAAACCATCTATAGAGCACAAAAGAGTACTAACACTGAGGCATATAGAAGATGCAGACAAGATCAAATCAACGCTCAAAGATGCAAGAACCATAGTAGGTTTCGGGGGCGGGCTTGTTACCATACCAACCATGTCTCATTTTAGTGGAGAAATAGAAAAGCACATCGTCATTTCATCTGGGAGAGTCTTCTCTCGCATAGTTGACTCAGAAGCCTCATCCGTACTCGAAGCGTACTTTAGCTCCGCGGGAATCCGTGTGCATAAAAGGGACAATATAGTAGCTGTAAAAGACGAACAACCAAACAGAATCAAGATACTACTTGAATCTGGAAAACAAATAACATCTGATGGTTTACTAATAGGCAAGGGTGTAAATCCCAACATCTCGCCAGCCAAAGCATCTGGTATTGAAACAAACTGGGGTATAGTAATAAACGAAAGATGCATGACATCAGCATATAACATATTCGCCGCAGGAGACGTAGCCGAGGGAAGGGATCTCATCTCCGGAGAGTACACGGTGCAGGGCAACTGGATAACAGCGGTAGAACAAGGCATAGTAGCCGCAAAGAATATGATGGGCATAAACGTAATGTATGAAGGCAGCATAAAGAACAATACCACAGAGGTATTCGGAATAGATGTAGCCGTCGTCGGGTATAACAAGGACGACGCTCCAAAAGCTGTATCTTTCTCCAGAACTGAAAGACACTATTACAGAAAAGTATTCCTTGATGAAAAGGATAGAATCATAGGGGCAACACTGATAGGTGAAACCAACGACGCAGGTATATATTACGGAATGGTAGCAAGAAGAGAAAGATTCTCAAACCTGAGATACATAAATCAATTCGCAAATCAAGCCAAGGTGCTAAACTCCATAAGGATGGGAGTAATGTCATGAAAGCTACAGTTGGGGTTCTCACAAGCGGGGGAGACTGTTCTGGGATGAACGCTGCTATAAAGTCCATCGTTGAAGAAGCATCCACATATAGATTCAAGATAAAGGGCATATTTGAGGGATATAAAGGTCTTATAGAAAACAAAATAAAAGACCTGAACTACAAAAATGTGGCCGGCATACTCCAGAGGGGTGGAACATTTCTGATGAGTTCAAGAGCTCCAGAGTTCAAAGAGGAAGAAGGGTTCAAAAGGGCCCTGAAGACAATAGAAAGGAATAAATTAGATGCTATAATAGTTATAGGAGGCGATGGGTCACTGAGGGGAGCAAAGAAACTCTATGAAGCAGGGGTTCAAGTAATAGGTATACCGGGATCTATAGACAACGACATATACGGCACCGACATGAGCATAGGAGTAGACACAGCACTTAACCAAATAGCACGTTCAATAGACACCATAAGGGATACAGCCTCCAGCCACAGAAGAGCATTTGTGATAGAAACAATGGGGAGAGAGAGCGGGTATCTAGCTGCCATGGGAGCCATAGCCGGTGGAGCAGAAGCTGTACTCATTCCCGAAGTGAAATTCGACATAGATTCCATAGCTGAACGCTTAAAAAGGGAACACGATAAGGGAAGGATGTACAGCATCGTGGTCGTCGCAGAAGGCGTAAACAAAACAAATGAGATAGCTCAAACACTCAGAGAGAAAGCTAACCTTGACACGAGAATTACGGTACTGGGACACTTACAAAGGGGCGGTTCACCGTCTGCTTTTGATAGAACACTTGGAATGCGTATGGGGACAACAGCTATAGAAGCTATTCACAACAGAAGATCCGGGTATATGGTTGGATTATCAGGTAACAGAATGGAACTCGTAAGCTTTGATGCTGTGTTTACCAACAAAAAAACACTGGCTGAAAAGGTACTGGAGTTTGTCAAGGCAAAGAGCAAATAAAAAACCAATTCAACCTTGAAATATATCGAACCTCCACTAATATTTGACCCAGCATAGATAACATGGTATTATTCAAGCGGGGTTTTAATCTCTTCTACGATGAGAAGATGGCTCGCAAGATTTGGTTGTGGTGTAAGCGAAAATTGGAACATAGAAACCGGCAAACAAGCATATTACGCAGGGAAAATGATTAGTGTTTTAAATCTTTGTATGGAAGCTACGAATAATTGTAACCAAAACATAATCGTAAGGAGTACCATATGGTTAGCAACGTCCTGAAAAGAGACGGCAGAGTAGTATCGTTTAACATTGAAAGGATTATAAATGCTATATTCAAAGCTGCAAGAGCTGTAGGGGGTGAAGACAGGACCACAGCATCAAAGTTAGCCCTGGAAGTAACAAAGCTCGTCAATGAAAAGTATGGAGATATAGGCATAGTTTCCGTTGAAGAGATACAGGATATAGTGGAAAAGGTGCTGATAGAAAATGGCCATGCAAAAACAGCCAAAGCTTATATACTCTATAGAAAACAGAGAGCTGACATAAGACAAATAAAAAATATGTTGGAAGAAGCAGAAAACCTAATAGAAAACTACCTTGGTAAAGAGGATTGGAGGGTAAAAGAAAACAGCAACACAACATACTCACTCCAGGGTTTGAACAATTACATCTCATCCAGCGTAACGGCATCGTATTGGTTAAACAAAATATATCCCGAGGAAATAAAAAATGCTCACGTGGAAGGTGACTTTCATATACACGACCTAAGCCTACTCGCTGTTTACTGCTGTGGGTGGGACTTAAGAGACCTACTGATAAGGGGATTTGGAGGAGTAGAAGGAAAAGTTGAAAGCGCTCCACCAAAACATCTGAGAAGTGCCTTGGGGCAGATAGTAAACTTCTTCTACACACTGCAGGGTGAGGCAAGCGGTGCACAGGCCTTCTCCAACTTTGATACTTACCTTGCTCCATTTATAGCAATGGATCATCTATCCTACAGGGAAGTAAAACAATCCATGCAAGAGTTTGTATTTAACCTGAATATACCCACTCGGGTTGGATTTCAAACACCTTTCACCAACCTGACACTGGACCTTGAAATACCAAGCACAATGAAAAATGAATTTGTCGTTGTAGGGGGCGAATATGTAAACCACACGTACGGCGAGTTTGAAAAAGAAATGGAAATGATAAACAAAGCCTTCATAGAAGTAATGATGGAAGGCGACGCAAAGGGGAGAATATTCACCTTTCCTATACCTACTTACAACATAACAAAGGACTTTGACTGGGATAAACCCATTGTAGATGAGTTAATGAAGATGACAGCCAAATACGGCATACCATATTTCGCAAACTTCGTAAACAGCGATATGGATCCAGAGGATGCACGCAGTATGTGCTGTCGCCTCAGACTAGACAACAGGGAACTTAGAAAGAAGGGGGGGGGATTGTTCGGCGCCAATCCACTCACCGGTTCCATAGGGGTAGTAACCATAAACATGCCAAGAATAGGCTATCTCTCGGAATCCGAAGAGGAATACTTTGAAAGATTAGAGAAACTCATGGAGCTTGCAAGAAATAGCCTCAAGATAAAAAGAAAAACCTTAGAGTACTTCACAGAGAAAGGACTATACCCCTACTCAAAGGTCTACCTCTCGGATCTAAAAACGAGAAATGGAACATACTGGGGCAACCATTTCAATACCATAGGACTCGTAGGCATGAACGAGTCCGTACTCAACTTCATGGGTGTTGACATAACAGACGCAGAAGCCAGGGAATTCACCATAAGAGTCTTGAACTTCATGAGAGACAAAATAAGCGAATTCCAAAGAGAAGACGATATGCTCTACAACCTTGAAGCAACGCCAGCTGAGGGAACAAGCTATAGACTCGCAAAGATAGATAAGAAAAAATACGCGGATATAATCACAAGTGGTAAGGAAAAACCATACTATACAAACTCATCCCAGCTGCCAGTAAACTCCAAACTGGAACTGTTTGACGCTCTAAGGCATCAGGACGATATACAAACACTGTACACGGGAGGTACCGTATTCCACATATTTATAGGGGAAGCTGTAGACGATCATAGAGCCGTAAAGGAACTGATAAAGAAGATAACAAGCGAGTACAGGATGCCGTACTTCACTCTGACACCTACCTTCTCCATATGCCCAATCCATGGTTACATCAAGGGTTCCCACAAAGAATGCCCCATTTGCAAGGAGGAAAAGAAAAAAGAAATAGAAAAAAAGATAGATGAACTAAAATCCAAATTGAAAGAAATAGCGTAGAGGAGGTTTATATGGAAAAGGAGAAAATCCTGGAAGAAATTAAAAAGCTTGAAAAGGAAAAAGAAGCCGTTTCAGGCACAAGATGCGAGGTTTACAGCAGGGTTGTAGGATACTTCAGACCCACCGAGAACTGGAACGACGGCAAAAAGGAAGAATTCTCCGAGAGAAAAGGCTTCGTAATCCAGCGGTAGTCTATGGTAATAGCCGGATATAAACAAGCAACACTTATAGACTTTCCTGGAAAATTATCCGCAGTGGTGTTCATTTACGGGTGCAATTTGAGGTGTAGGTTCTGCCACAACCCAGAGCTTGTGATAGGAACCCCACCTCCAGATAAAACGGATGACCTGTTCAAAGACATAGAAAAGCACAGTATAAAGAGTGTAGCAATAACAGGTGGAGAGCCATTGTTCGCCGATGGGTTCTTGGACTTCCTGAAGAAACTTAAAGACATGGGACTATCAGTGAAATTAGACACGAACGGCTCTTTACCAGAAAGATTAAGATACTCCATCTCAAAAGGGCTGGTAGATTATGTGGCCATGGACATGAAGGGATTCTCAGACGACGAACTCTTCTACATAACGAGGAAACCGTTCAAGCTTCAAACATTCATGGAATCCCTAAACATACTTACAGACAGCAACATCCCATACGAGATAAGGTTCACTCTCTGGAAAAAACTATCAGAAAGAGATATTGACACACTGAAAACAATACATAGAACAGCCAAGGTCATCTACATTCAGAGGATGGTCAAATCTGGAAGGATCCTAGATAAAAGGTTTCAACCTCTCTCAGAAGCTGAATTCAAAGAGGAAAAAACTAGAATAGAAAGCAAAATAACTGGCATCAAATTCAGGGATTATTCTATCAGCACATGAAGTGAACGAACAACAAAATAAATACCCAGGGAGAATAACACAATGCTCAAAAACGTGTTTATTCTCCTCTCAGCAGTGTCCGATATAAATTTTTTAGCCCAGTCTATCACAGAAGATAACACAACAAGATAAGTAGCTATTCCAGCCGCTCCAGACAGAATAAACACGCATCTCGTAGTAAAGGTGAATGCATCAACGAGCCCCATATCCCTCACTATTTGACCAACAGCCAACCACCAGAATATCATGAGAGGGTTCGTTATGGACAAAGAAAAACCTGTAAGAAAAGAAATACCCCAGTTTTGGAGCATAACATCATGTATCTCATCAAGCTTGGCCGTGGTCCTATTCCTGTTTCTGTACGTAATAAATCCCAGAGCAAATATAAGGACACTTGCTGCCAGCCAGAATATAGACATAACCACTTTATCCCTAAGAAATGGAGCTATACCAAAGAATGCTATAAAACCATATATAGCATCGGAAAACACAGCCCCAATAACGACCATAAGAGCTGACCTAACATATCCAACCAAGGAACGCCTAACGACTTCAACCTGTGTAGCTCCAACAGGAATGGCTGTAAAGAAGCCCATCACGTAGACCGTAAAGAGAAGAAAAGCAAGCTTCATGTTCAGCTAAGACATCGATAAACAAAAGCAGGAGGAAAATTCCTCCATGCAACGCCGGCAATGTTAACGCTTGAAAAGTAATCCCTTACCATACTGCTAAATCTCCTACCATTTGGGAACAGCGGAGAATAGACATAAGAAAATGTCAAAAACTCACCATTCTCCTTAAGCACACTGGATATTATATTCAACAATCTAACTTGGTAATCCCTATTAAACTGACCCCACGGCAGAGAAGAAATTATAACATCGAACTCCTCCACCCCATGTTTATTCATATGTTCTCTGAGATTCAACACTGAATCATGTACTACAACAGCAGTAGGACACTTACTACGGGTGATATTGACAAACCTTTCATTTATATCAAAAGACAAGAGAAGAGAACCTTCTCTTTTCTTTTCAACTATTCTCTCTGTTAAAACCCCTGTACCACAACCGAACTCGGCTATACATGTAGCCTTTTCCAGAGGAGCAACAGATGTAATAAGCTCAGCTAAGCAACTGGAAGAAGGCACCACGCTCCCTATACTCCCCGGATCTTTAACGAACTCCCTTATAAATTCAAGCATTTCCCTTCCCATTTTCCATCAAATACCCTCGCACCTCCATCATAAGTACATCATCAAGCTCATGGAGAGTATAATAACAAATAGTCCAAACTTTTCAACCACTCTCAAATTGAATTAGAACGGCTTGTTTGATAAAATCTCCAAGGTGAGGAAACATGGAGGTATAAATGATAGATCCCAACAACAAAATCCCTACATTTTGCTTGAAAGACCATAATAACAAGGAAACCTGTATTGAAAACTTCTTTGGCAAGTGGATAGTTTTGTACCTCTACCCAAAGGATAACACGCAGGGTTACACTAGGGAAGCAATAGACTTCACGGAGCATCTAGAGGAGTTTCAAAAGGCTGGAGCTATAGTAATAGGAATAAGTCCTGACCCCCCCAAAAAACACAAAAACTTCATAGAAAAATACAGCCTCAGGGTAATACTGCTAAGTGACGAAAGCAGTAACATACTCAAAACATTTGGAGCTTGGGGGAAAAAGAAGTCCTACGGTAGAGAGTACGAAGGTGTAATAAGAACCACGTACTTAATATCCCCAGACGGGATCGTAAAAAAAATTTGGGAAAAGATCAAGGTAGACGGATACGCGAAATCAGTATTAAATGTTCTAAAAGAACTACAAAACCAATGAAAGAAACATTAATAGGCACATCTGGATGGAATTACAGGCACTGGAAGGGAGTATTTTACCCCAAGAATCTCCCCCAGAGGAGATGGTTCATCTACTACACGGAGCATTTCAATACGGTTGAAATAAATGCAACCTTCTACAGAAGACCAAAACCAGCAACACTTACAAAGTGGTACAAAGAAACACCTGATAATTTCATCTTCTCTATAAAAGCAAACCGATACATAACTCATATAAAAAAGCTCAGAGACGTAGGCGAAGCCCTACACTCCATGTACAGGGATACCGAGCTTCTCAAAGAAAAACTGGGTGCTCTACTTTTTCAACTACCGCCCAGTCTCGGATTCTCACCACAATACATAAATGAATTCTTCAAACAACTAGATACCAACACAAAAACCGTTATGGAAGTACGTCATTCTTCCTTCCTGTGCAATGAATTCTATGAACTACTAAGGAAATACAACATAGCATCCTGCGTATCAGACACGGCGGGGAAGTACCCAATGATAATTGAAGACACAGCCGATTTCTTCTACATAAGACTACACGGGTCCAGAGTGCTATACAAATCTCTGTACAGCAAAGATGAACTTTCCGAATGGAAGAAAATAATAAAATCCTTTCAAAAAGGCGGATTCGTGTTTTTCGACAACGATTTCTGTGGAAATGCTGTTATAAATGCCAAACAACTCAAGGAAATGCTCTCCGAGACATGAACAAGCAACTGCATATACACGATCTCGTGGCCGCACTACTAATAATCGGCATGTTCGTGGGAAACTCCATATACAACACAACGGTACCCCTATTTGGAGATGAAGCATACTACTGGCTATGGAGCAAACACCTCGCTCTAAGTTATTACGACCATCCCCCCATGGTAGCATACCTAATAAAGCTAACGACCATACTGGGGACAAGCGTCTTTTCAGTAAGATTAATGCCGGTTATATGTTTTTCAGTAGGCTCTGTATTCCTCTATCTCCTCGCAAAAAAACTCTTTAACGAAAGAATAGCTTTATTATCCCTTATTATTTCCCTTGCCCTACCGGCAACTCAGATGGGATATACGCTTGCAACAGACGATGCTCCCCTAATAATGTTCTGGGTAATCAGCCTGTACTTTGGCTATAGAGCCATAACCGAAAATAAAACAAAACTCTACATAACAACCGGTGTATTCATGGGATTGGCACTACTGTCAAAGTACACAGCCATATTCATACCCGCGACCTTTTTCCTGTACCTACTAACAAAAGAACCTCGCAAGCTGTTTACATGGAAACCGTGGCTAAGCGTAATAATCTCGTTTACTGTGTTTTCCCCTGTAATCTACTGGAACTACACACACCACTGGATAAGCTTTATCTTTCAGTATAGACACGGTACAGGAGCAAGGATAGGCCTAAACGACATACTCCAGTTCTTAGGCGGGATAATTGTCCTTCTGACACCCATATTCTTTATCATCTATGCAGTATCCGTATTTAAACCAAGAGAATGGATCAAAAACAGAGAAAGATACTTCACAATGATAAGCGCTCTTACTGTGTTTATCTTCTTCTTCTACAAAGGTATGTTCAAGATGATGGAGATAAACTGGTATGCCCCAGCTGCCATAGGTGCAACAGTCTATGTGGCATGGTTCATACACTCAAAACACATGAAAAGAACACTCACCACCGGACTGCTCCTTGCCCTGCTAATGAGTCTTGCAATGAAATTTCCACTATTTTTACACATCCCACCGAAATACAATCTCCAAAATAGACTGTTCGGATACACACAAGCTATAAAAGAATACTCAACCATGATAAAACCGCGCTACAAACTCTGCGCAGATTACCTAACCACTGCGAGCCTTATGAGTTTTTATCTACCCGGCCACCCTACTGTTTACAGCCCTTTCTCAAAAAGAACAAGCATGCTGAGCATGTGGTATAAAAATAAACCCAAAGGAAGCAACTGTCTCGTACTATCACAGAGCAAAAAAGAGATCTTCCACCTGAAAAAGCACTGTTTATCCTTCAAATTACTGAAACGAATTACAATAACCAAACAAGGCTTCCTACCAAAGAGGTTCTTTGTATATATCTGCAAGGGAGTAAAGTAGAATGGTTAAATTTCTGCTCAAGCTATCAGCGTCAGTTCTGATACTACTCATTCTGTTCAAACATATAAAACCAGAAAACGTCATAGAAACCATAAGACACACAAACATCTTTTTCATATTGATAGCCATCTTTTTCCAGTTGATGAGCACTACAGCAGCGTCAAAAAGATGGCACACGTTGATGTCAGCTATAGGATTCAAAGAACCGCTCACTTTCTATATAAAAAGTTACTTCAAAGCTACATTCTTTAACCAAGTACTCCCCGGTAGCGTAAGCGGAGATATCCTAAAGATAATAGACCTGAAAAGACAAGGGTACAGAACAGGAGTATCCCTCACAGGCGTGCTATTAGACAGGATCACAGGTTTATTCGCTCTAACCCTGGTTAATCTCATAGCGCTCCTATCTGGACACATACTCCCACCAAAGATACACCGAACCATAGAAATAATAAGCTTCCTGGGAACTGTTGGTTTTTTCATCATTCCCACATTCAAAAAGCTTTCGTTCCTGAAAACTACAAAGGCTTTATCCATCATCCCAGAGTTATCGCTCAATGCGGAAAACCTAATAAAACACAAATCGTTTATAGGCATAATCATCATCTCTGTTATTGTCCACATATGCACATTTCTAGATCTATTTTTCCTTTCAAAAGCTGTTGGGCTTAGTATAGACTTTTTTGCCTTTTTTGTTATCATCCCACCTGTGGTTTTGTTAACAATCATACCCATTTCGCTGGCCGGTTGGGGAGTGAGAGAATCTGCAATGGTACTGTTGTTTGGATTAACAGGCATATCAAAAAGCGCTATACTGAGCGTCTCTATAATGTACGGGTTTGCACTTATCATCTCTTCCCTCCCTGGGCTCTATGTGTTCTTATCAGAAAAGAATATCATTTAACGGGAGGAAGAAATGAAAGTAGACACAATGAGAAAGATAGATCGCTGGGTGGGCATACCGCTATGTTTCTTCCTCAGTATAATAAAGACGTTACTGAGGCCGTTGGAGAGAAGAAAAAAACCAAAAAACGTCCTGTTTATAGAACTATCAGAAATGGGAAGCACCATCCTTGCCGATCCCGCTATGAGGTTTCTGAAGGATAAGGGTTTAAAAATTCACTTTGTGATATTTAAAAGAAACGAACCATCTCTAAAGATACTAAAAACTGTCCCAGAGAACGCCATATTTTCCATAAGGGAAAGCAATTTCCTGTTATTCACTCTGGATACACTCAGGTTTATAATATGGACGAGAAAAATGCGCATAGATACAGTTATAGATCTAGAGCTATTCTCCAGATTCACTGCTATACTAACCGCTCTTTCCCCAGCTCCAAACCGAGTAGGCTTTTTCAATTTCTTCAACGAAGGCCTCTATAGGGGAAACATGCTCACACATAGAGTAGAATACAACCCGCATATACACATATCCAAAAACTACATGGCTCTTGTCCGTGCTGCGGTTTCTGAATCCTATCAAACACCCTACCTGAAGGAAGAAATAAGAGACGATGAAATAAAACTCAAAAAGGTTAATTTTAAAGAGAAGGAATTAGCTCAAATCAGGGACTTTGTAAAATCCATATTCCCCCCATACGACACCACATATAGCATAATACTAATAAATCCAAACGCCAGCGATTTGCTACCCCAAAGGAGATGGCCGGAAACACATTTCTCCAAGCTCATAAAACTCATATTGAAAAAGACCTCCAAAACCCTCGTATTGATAACAGGAAGCGCTTCAGAAAGAGAAAGAAATGATAAAATAGCCACCACAGTAAGCAATGAAAGATGCATAAACATATCAGGCATGATAAGCTTCGAAGACCTAATAAAACTGTATACCATATCCACATTGATGATATCGAACGACTCTGGACCGCCACACTTTGCTTCAGTCACGGACCTTCACACTTATGTACTATTTGGCCCAGAAACACCTGAACTCTATGGAGCCTTAGGCAATTCCACACCAATATACGCAAACCTTGCATGCTCACCCTGTGTGAGCGCATACAACCACAGAAAAACACCATGCACAGATAACATTTGCCTAAAGACGATAAAACCCGAATACGTATTCTCACTGATCGAAAGGGAGATAGATGAATCATAGGCCTATCATTACTCTATCCCTCATAATAGGATTCTTCACATTGGTAAGAGTAATAATCTCCACGAAGACAGGACTCGGAGTGGATGAAGCTCACTACGCACTATACGGTAAATTCTTAGCACTGAGTTACCTTGACCATCCACCCCTCGTCGGCTGGATAGAAGGATTATTTCTAAAGCTCTTCGGAATGTCCGAATTAACGGTAAGGATGCCCTCTATACTACTATCAATACTGGACTCCTACCTTATATATGAGCTCATGGGAAAAATAACAAAAGAAGAAACAGCCAAACTTATGGCCGTAGTGGGTATAAACTCTTCCTTCCTCCTATTTGTCCTGTCATTCATGTTCCTCCCCGACAGTTTGCTCTTGCCCCTATCCATAGGAATAGTACTCATAAGCGTGAAAATACTTAAGAGCGGTAACACTGAAAATTACCTGCTGCTCGGAATACTGCTTGGACTTTCAGGACTATCCAAATATACAGCAATTCTCTTCATACCACCACTCTTAGCATTCGTGCTACTCAAAAAAAGGACCGACGTAATTTTCACACCAAAGATACTGCTAACCATAATCATAGGCATTCTATTTATAACACCCGTAATATACTGGAACTACACGCACAGTTTCATAAGCTTCCAATACCAATTCGGGCACGTAATAAAACATGGTATCCACTGGCTGGATTTCTTCAGATCCATGGCTTATCAATTCGGGGCCTACAGCCCATTCTACTTTATACTTGCCATATACGGGCTCGTAAGGTCTCTAAAATCCAATAACGATTTTGCCCTGCTTTCAGCCCTCATAGGAGGGTTCATACTTGTATTCTTCGTATACGCATCCTTGACTTCAACCACACTACCCCACTGGGACTCGGTATTCTACATGCTCATGATACCCACAGGCATAGTCTTCGCCCTTGAAAGCAAAAAATTGAGAACGTTCGTCAAAGCTTCTGTATATATAACCGTGCTCGCTTTTCTCTTCGCCTCCTCGGTACTTGTATTCCAGTATATAAGATTCCCAAAGGATAAATCTCCCTTCAGGGATCTTTTCGGATACCCTACGATAATGAACACAGCAAACCATTTGCTCTCAAAAGACAAAAACACCAAAAAAGCTATAGCCGTGGAGCACTGGACCTTTGGCTCAAGAACCATGTTCTACAATATGAAGGATGGATTCAAAAGCAGCGTGTACGTTATGCAAAACAAGATAGACCAGTTCATGCTATGGGAAAAAAAGAAACTCAAAGAACTCAGGGGTTATGACCTGCTGTTCATCATATTTTCATATGAAAACAAACCTTTGAAAGAATATGCAAAGTGCAGGAGATACAAGTTGGTCAAGCTTATGCACATAAAAGTCCAAGGACAAGAACTCTATTCAGTCAAATTTGAATGGTGTTACGATTTTGAAGGACTCAAGTAAAACCAACGAAAGTACCAGAACAACCCTCCTAGAGAAAGTATCACTTTCAACATAGTGAACATAATTCCAGAAACTTTGATCCATAGCAACAGTTTCGTTTCCAAAATACGGAAAATGCCCATACCATATGGAAAGCTGCTTGACAGCCACACTCGGCGGTTTGTGCATTACCGCAAACTCCCAGAGGGCAGCCACAAGACCACTCCTATCAGAACCTCCCCTGCAGTGTATAAGTATGGGCTTTGGAGCCTTCCTAAGTAAGTCTATTATCTCCTGCATCTGTCCTATAGAAACCCGATGAATAGCTGAGATACCAAAATCATAATGTCTAACATGGAGTTCTCTACACACATCTATCTCTTCCTTGTACCAAACACTATGAGGATGGGCTCCTCTAAGGTTCAAAACACTCCTTATATGGTACTTCTTTATATAATACTCAAACTGGGTTTCAGAAAGCTGGGCTGAACGATATAGCTCACCTGGCGTAACCACATGGAAATTACCAAAAGCCTGGAAGTATACAAAATATCCCCCTATCGCTATAAACGTCAGAGCTATAAAACCCAGCAACCATCTACGGGCAGAAGTACTACCATTCACCTCTGAACTTCTACACATTTAACACTCAAAAGTCAAATCCTGCTATTTACAACAACGGATAGAATATTCCTCAAAAAATACCTCCGTCTTTCACCAAAGACATCGATATCCACATAACCATCAACACAACAAAACTCCTCTTTGAAACCATCTTTTCTCGTCAGTCTTACTTTATCACAAGAAGAAAACAATCCACCTGGCATAATTTCAATAAGCTTCACTAAACTCAAATTCTCCTCCACTCTCCCGCTCCGCGACTCACACTTGAATACATCCCCAACTATCAACCCTTTAATTCCAAACCCACTTCTATCAACAACAACATCAAAACCCTTCAAACCCTCAAGCGCCTTTACCACCCAATCATAGGATCCACCTGACCTAAGGTGGGAACGTATGAAATCAGGAAGTTCATAGGCATAAATCACACCTCTTTCAAAGGAATGGATAGACGAAACATCAGCTTCCTCAAGGAAAACAACAACCGGGATAAAATTTATCCTCCTAAATCTATCATCCTGAGAAACAAGCATCTCCCTAAGTGTTCTCGTAAAAAACCTGCTCTGGACCATGGGATCTTTTAACCTCTTAGCCCTATATACTTTCCCTCTGCCACGCTCATAAGCTTTACATTCCGTCTCTTGAACAATCCCATCCTCCACCTTAAACACCCTACCTCTATACCTTTTAACTTCCACACAGAACACACATGAATCAGAATACACTACTACATCCGATTCTATGTATCTGTGAGGCTTGTAAGGATGCGGTATAATCCTATTGACAAATAAGCAATATCCCAAAGAGGACAAGACACCCACGACATACTCTTCTCCGGCTGTTCCGAAAACACGTTTGGGATCAGAACCAACAGTGGAAAATAATCTAAGAAATCTCCTAAATAACTTCACCAATAAACTCTCTAAACCTACACCTCTTCAGGGACTCAATGGCTGCAGTGCCTACAACCACGCCATCAGCTACTCTACACGCTCTAAGCATTTCATCTCGCGTTTTTATTCCAAAACCCAAAATTACATCAATACCAGCTATGCTACGAACATAGCTCACCTTCTCCAGGGTATCTTTGTTTACATCAAAAACACCACCAGTTGTACCCCTAACAGATACAAAGTATATAAAACCCTCTGCTCCATGAACAATTCTGTTTATATCCTCAATGGAGTTCTCAGGCGTGACAAATCTCACCAAAGGAATCCCTTTCTCCCTAAACTCGGATTCAAACAACCATCTTTCATCAAAGGGCAAATCCGGGAGTATAACCCCATCGGCACCATTTATCCTCAGAGCAAATTCCTTCGCTCCCAGTCGATAAACAATGTTGGAATAAGTCATAATATACAATTTCCCAGAGTATAGAACCCTAACCTTCTCAAACATCCCAAAACAATCATCCAAGCTGTACCTACTGAGGACAGAAAACGCTGCTTCCTCTATCACCGGACCATCTGCCACAGGATCTGTGAACGGGAACCCTACTTCAAGAAAATCAATTCCATACCCTTCCAAGATGTTAACAGCCTCAATGAATTCATCCACATCAGGATAACAGCACATGAGATATATACCAAGCTTGCATTTCATATCATTCCCCTCCCTCTTACTATCCCAATATCCTTATCACCCCTGCCAGAAAGATTAACCACAACAACTCTCCCCAAAAACATATCCCTGTGCTTAATCAGATACCCGATGGCATGGGCACTTTCAAGGGCTGGTACTATACCTTCTAATCTGGACAGCAACCTGAAACCCTCAAGAGCCTCAGAATCAAAGCATACATCATACCTTACCCTACCCGAATCCTTCAGATAACTATGCTCCGGCCCAACACCAGGATAGTCAAGTCCAGCGGACACAGAGCGGGTCTCGAGAACTTCCCCATATTCATCCTGCAGAAGATAACTCAATGCCCCGTGGAGTATTCCAGGCGATCCGGTAACAAGAGTAGCAGCGTTCATGCCCGCCACAAGCGACTCACCCCCCGCCTCAACACCTATAAGCTCAACTTCATCTCCAACAAAAGTCCCAAATATACCTATTGCATTACTACCACCCCCAACACACGCCACAACAACATCCGGAAGCCTACCCTTCAGTTCCAAAAATTGCTCTCTCGTTTCTCTGCCTATCACAGATTGAAAATAAGAAACAATGGAGGGAAACGGATGAGGACCAACAACGCTACCTATGAGATAATGGGTGGTTTGTACATTTCTCACCCAATCCCTCAGGGCCTCATTTATAGCGCTCCTTAGTGTTCTTGAACCTTTCTCAACAGGCACAACCTCAGCACCAAGCAGTCTCATCCTATCAACATTTATAGCCTGTCTTTCCATATCAACCTGACCCATATATACAACACACTCGATACCAAACACGGCTGCCGCTGTCGCAGTTGCCACACCATGCTGACCTGCACCTGTCTCGGCTATAATCCGTTCCTTACCCATGAACCTCGCAAGCATAGCCTGCCCAAGAGTGTTGTTTATCTTATGCGCACCAGAATGAAGCAGGTCTTCTCTCTTTAGATAAATTTCAAATCCCAATTTCTCGCTGAGATTCGCAGCAAAGTACAGAGGCGTAGGCCTACCTGCATAATCCTCAAGATACCTCTGAAGCTTCTCAAGACTCACCCTGTCCTTCTTGAACAGTTCAAAGGCCCGTTCCAACTGATCCAAAGCCGGAATAAGGGTCTCAGGGACAAATCTCCCTCCATACTTCCCAAAATACCCCTTCATAATTCCCTCACTATCTTCACAAACCTTTCCATTTTCATATGATCCTTTTTCCCCTTATAAGCTTCTATGGAGCTGACAAGATCAACACCGTACACACCCAGCTCCATAAGATACCCAACGCTACTACAATCCACACCACCAGCAACAAATAGCCTATCCTTGTAATCCACATCCTTCACCAACTCAACATTAAAACTCACTCCACTACCACCAATGGAGGGCGTAAAACTATCAAACAATAGCAACCCCTCATCCCTTACAGAGGGCAACTCATCACGTATCCTGTACACCCTTATATCTCTTAAACCACACATATCCCTATAAACCTGAGCATAGTCAAGGCTACAAAAGTGCATGATTTCCTTTATCTGATTTTCATCCTCCTCCACAAAAACACCAACTGTTTTCACAAGCCCATATACTCTCTCCACTATATCCTTAACCGTTTCAGGCGCAACATATCTTTCACTACCCCTGTAAAAAATAAATCCCACATAATCCACACCCAAGTCAACAGCACACATAACATCCTCAATGTTGGTCATACCACAAAACTTAACCATCATAGCCTTTCAACTCCCTGAACTTAACCTCAATATCATCAGCGGTAAGCAGTGCCTCACCCACCAAATAAGCATCACACAGACTTGATAATTCCTCAATATCCCTCCTACATCTCACACCGCTCTCAAACACCCTTACACAATCCCAGCTAATAGCACCAAAAATATCAGACGCCCTCCGAATATCCACCTCCAACGTATCAAGATCCCGAGAATTAACCCCGACAACAGGCAAATTCAAATCCTCCACCGACTTAAGTTCCTCGTGCGTATGAACCTCGACAAGAGCTTCCATCCCAAAGCCCTTAATACAGTCATAAAGCTCCATTAACCTTCCCATGCCGAGAACCCTAACTATTAACAAAACCAAATCCGCCCCAGAGAAATATGCTGCTCTCACCTGACTCTCATCCACTATAAAGTCTTTACACAACACAGGAAGACCTGTGTTGGACGAAACATCAGCAAGCAAATCAAATCCACCCCCAAAAAACCTCTCATCTGTAAGCACGCTTATGCCACAGGCATATTTATTGTATACAGACACGATCTCCCCAATATTTAGCTCCCTTATAAATCCTCTTGAAGGGGACTTAGCCTTGATCTCAGCTATGATATTGGTGGTGTTCCCGATTAAGAACTCCTCAATCCTGTGAACAGGCCTGTTCCTCTCACGAGTAGGAGTCTCCACAGGCAAATTCCTGATTTTTTCCCTCAGTATATCCTCAAGCAACATTTTCAACCCTCAAGTCCATAAGCTTATCAAGAGCCTTGCCATTTTCTATCGTCTCCCGCGCGACAACGAAGGCATCACGCAGGCTATCTTCTACACCACTTACAACAAGCGCAAAGGCAGCATTGATCGACACAGCATCCTTCAACTTCTCATGTCTGTTCATAAACATCTCATACATGAGTCTGGCATTACCATCAGCATCAAAACCCCTCAAAGACGATATATCTGCTGAAATACCAAACTCCATAGGGTCAAATTCAAACACCTTCACGCTACCATTCTTCAACCAACAAACCTCGGTGAGATCTGATAAACTCACTTCATCCATACCATCAAAGGATGATACAAAACATATATCTCTTCTACCAAGCATAAGGGCAGCCTCGCACAGTACGGGCAAAAAAGCTCTATCAAACACACCTATAAGCTGATGCTTGGGCATAAAAGGATTGGCAAGAGGACCAACGAGATTAAAAACAGTTCTTACACCCAGCTTCTTTCTTATGGGAGCCACATATCTCATGGCAGGATGAAATCTCTGAGCAAACAGGAAAACAAAATTGTTTCTTTTCAAACTGTCAATAGCCTGATCTGCATCCATATCTACAGGTATACCCAGCTTTTCAAGTACATCAGCCGAACCCGACCTTGAACTAACCGATCTATTCCCATGCTTCGCCACAGGAACATGTACAGAACACACGATGGCCGAGGCTGTTGATATATTAAACGTAAACTTCCCATCACCCCCCGTACCACACGTATCCAGAAGCTCCATCCCAGTGTCCACAGTCACAGCATGCTTCAAAACAGCCTTCACACACGCTGCAACCTCGGACGGTGTCTCTCCCCTAAAAGCAAGTAGTTTTAAAAACTCTCCCACCTCCTCATCGCCCAAACCGCCAGTCAACATCCTATCAAACACATAGAAAACCTCATCCTGACTTAACTCATCCCTCCGTTTGAGTTTCTCAAGCATCTCTCCAATCATCAACCACCTCCAGGAAATTCTTTATAACCGTAATTCCATTCTTGGTTAAGTAGGACTCTGGGTGAAACTGAACTCCATAGATGCCCATTGCTTCGTACTCTAAAGCCATAAACTCACCATCACGTCTGGATACAGCAACAACCGGTACATCTCCATCTACAACAAGCGAGTGATACCGAACAGCCTCAAACTCCTTGCCCAATCCCTCAAGCATCCTCGACTCCTTTGTAATCTTAATAGTATCAACCTTCCCATGCATAATGCTTTTAGCTCTCCTCACAGAGGCACCCAAGTATAATCCCAAAAACTGCATGCCTAGGCATATCCCAAGTATGGGAACCTTCCCATAGAACCCATCTATGGCCTCAAAACTCAGGCTGTTCTCATCAGGAAAAGATGGGCCCGGCGAAATAACTATTCCATCAGGATCCAAGTACCTCAGTTTGCTGAAGGATTCAAGACTTTTCAGAACCTCCACCTCATCAACGACGAGACGCAGATAATAGTATATGTTGTATGTAAAGGAATCATAGTTATCTATCAATACTATCATCAACACCTCCTGCCCTCGCTAGAGCAGCGAGCTTATTTATCGTTTCGTAGTACTCCCTCTCAGGGTCACTGTCATAGATGATACCCGCACCAGCTTGGAACCTAGCAACACCTTGCCTAAACACAGCTGTCCTTATCGTTATAGCCATATCCATGTCTCCATTGAATCCAATATATCCAATACATCCACCGTAGCAGGAGCGAACCTCTCTTTCCACCTCGTCTATAATCTCAACGGCTCTGCTCTTTGGGGCACCGCTGAGTGTACCAGCAGGAAATGTGTTCTTCAGCAAATCAATCTCGGAAAACCCATCACCCAACAGAGCATTCACCTCAGAAACAAGGTGAATCACATGTGAATACTCCTCTATATCCATGAAGCTTGACACCTCAAGGCTTCCAATTCTGCAAACACTGGATAGATCATTCCTGGCAAGATCCACAAGCATTAAATGTTCCGCCCTTTCCTTCTCATCAGAAATCAACTCTTCTCTGAATCTCGTCAGCTCTTCCTCTGTAGCCCCACGAGGCCTTGTTCCAGCTATCGGTTTTATGGTAATCCTATCTCCCCTCTTCCTAACATGTATTTCCGGGCTCGAACCAACAACAAACTCATCCCCATCCTTAAAAAAGTACATATAAGGAGAAGGGTTCAACCTTCTCAAAGCCCTATAAAACTCAAAGGGATCTATACCAAGGATATCGTAAAAATTGCTTACAACCACCTGAATAGCTTCACCACATCCTATCAACTCCCTCACATACGACACGGTCTTCTCAAACTCACGCTTGGAAAAACCCATGTCTACTACCCGCGGCCCAACTGCGACAGGCTCTAAGAATCCACGCCTCTTAAAAAGCTCACTCTCAAGGAGATCAAGCTCACTTTTTGCCTCAGAAAAACCAAAATCACAAGAGAAATGATCCACTTTCTTTGATACCCCAAGATACAATCTGTTAGTATAGTTATCATAGACCAAGAATCTCTCCACCAGGAACAGTTTAGCAAGTGTATCGTGTTTCTTGCTCAGGGGTTTCTTAAGAACGGGCGTTTTATCTACAAACTCAAAAGCAAAATAGCCAACCAATCCCCCAGCAAAATTCCATTCCGATACGCTGACCGTTCTATTCTCTGAGAGAAACCTTTCTATCTCCCCAAGATCCCCCACATGTCTACCGTCCAAATAAAGCCCATCGTCCCTAATCACATACTCAGATTCAACATCAAACCCCAGAAAGGAAAACCTGCTATAAACCTTCTTGATGTTAGCACTCTCAAGCAGAAAACACCTCCTATCTCCCGCAACTTTAAGAAGGAGAGACACAGGGGTATCCATATCTCCCCCAACCTCTCTGTACAAAACCACCCTCTCCGATCCACACTCCGCCTCTTTGATAAATTCATCCCTAGTAAACGCCATATCACCCCCCAACAAAAAAGCCGCCCGATCCAATGGTTGGCCATCGGACCAAGCGGCCAATAAAAAAAGCCGCCCGATGGCTTACCCCCTTTAAGGTCTATCCCCTAAAAGGAGCCAGCCCTCAAGCGGCTCTCTTTACCTTCCAAGGGATAGCCCTTTAACGGCTATCCCACCACCAGCTTCTATGGAGCATTAATCCTTTCCTTCCATTCATACATTTATTTATACACTATCTACAGAATAAAGTCAACACCACACTTATCCATCAACCTCTTATTCTGGCATGCCTGCTCTCCATTTGAACAAACACCTCAGAACTCAGAACCACGGGTCAACTCAAGAAACTCACAGGCATTAATTGTAAGCAAAGCCCTGAATGGCAAACATTCACATCAAGCACCGACCCTCCTCTTAAACCCAGGGGTTCCTGGAAAACATAATCCTCTCAGGCCTAACGGCTACAACAATTTCTCTGTCAGAGAAATACAGTTTCAACCTCTCATTAATATCAATAACTGTCAAATTACCCTCATAATCTGAAACCACACATCCAAATGTGCTGGCTTCAACAAAGTCAGCAACAAAACCATCAATCAGGACAGCAAATATATCCTCAAGAGAGCCCACTCACAGTATCCTACCATCGCACATCATCACAACACGAGCAGCCAAACTCACACCTCCTCCAGGTCAAACGTAAGAAGACCAAAGAGATAGAATCATTAGATATGCTCTACTAATCCAAATATCTCCCCCCTGAGCTCCTGGGTATTACCAAAGCTTCAGAAATATATCAAAAAAATAATCACAACCCATTCATAAAAGCAACTGAGCGACCAACCTCAAAGCAACAAGAACAAGCACAACTCCAAACAATCGTTTGAGTCTACGCTTATCCATGGTTATGGATATATTGCTCCCCAAGATTCCGCCAGCTATAGCAGCAAGTGCCAAAAATAACCCCATCCTCCACTGAATAGCCCCATGTACAGCATGTCCTGCAAGTCCAAAAGCAGCCGTCACAGCCACCATAGCCGTCGAAGTAGCAACAGCCACATCCATGGGAACACCACACAAAAGCACCATAACGGGAAGTTTAACAACACCACCCGTTACACCTATCATACCAGAGATAGTACCGATAAAAACAGCAACAGCAAACACCAACGGCATATTAACAAAGTACTCCACACCGTTGAAAGTACGGTGCCAACACCAGCGCCTCTTTGGAGCATCCACCAAAGCAGCCCTGTGTGTATTACCTCCCATCATCATAATCCCAGCTACAACAAGCACACCTGCCAGCATGGCTTTAAGCACTACCTCAGAGAAAGCCCAGCTAAAATAGCCTCCGACGAAAGCCATTATATCTGTTGGTACATCTATCACCAGAGCTAATTTCCAGTCCACCTTATGATTATGCCAGTATGTCAACAGAGCAGACACTGAAGTTGCCACTATAAGGATTAAACTGATGGCCGGAGCTTGTTTCATAGAGAAACCAGCAAACAGAAGAATCGGCACATATAAAATGCCTCCTCCTATCCCCACCATTGAGAAAAATGTTGATACAACAAAAAAGACAATGATAAGAAGAAACGCATGATCCACGGGCCACCAACCTTACTTCAATCACTTACAATATTATAATGCTCTAATAAATATACAACATTCCATCACGTTTTACCATAAAATCACCAAGATCCCCCAACCGACAGTCCCTACCAACAATACAGAATCACGTTACCTCCAATTTGACCTTTTCAACCATAGACCTATATATAGATGAGAAACAAATTGCGGAGGTAAGGTAAATGATAATAAAAAGCGCCCAAGCTAAAATGCTTCTAGCACTCTTAAAAGAAAAAACCGAGGGAGAACCCTTGACTGTACTGGAGCAAAACAACACAGAAACAGTGAGAACACTAGAAAGAGCAGGGCTGGTGTCTCTGGATTCAAACCTCAGGGTCATTCTAACCTTTTCAGGCGCTGAGCTAGCAAACACGCTGAGCAATCTTATAGACTCAGGACGTCTCTTATCGCCAGAACAGTGGAATCCAGACTGGCGATGGCTCGGCTCTGAAGTGATAGCAATGCTCGACTCCTCTATAAAAGGGGGGCGAATAACAGATACATCCATAGAACCCCTAAAGGAGCGCGGGTTTGTGGACGAACACAACCAAAAGACATACCCTGAAACCAACGAAGCCGGCAGGGAAGTGTTTAGTCTCTATAACTCCATATCCCCTCTCCTTGTAGTGTCTCACGAACTCGCAGAACACATCCGAACACTCCCAACAGGTCCAGCACTCAGTTCCAAACTCAAAAACAACTGTTATTTTGAGCATCTACTTGAATCCATGAGGCTAATAGCCTACAGCATCCCAGACTCAAATGTGTATTCGTTCACAGCTCTTGGACAAGCCGTCAAGAACACACTAGAGCTGGGAGGTTTCGTAAAAGAAGGATACGTTTTAACACCTACCATACTTGCAAACCTGACAGATGTGGCCGACGGCAATGACGTGCCTGATTCAACAATTCTATGGCTTCAACTACTTGGTTACATTGGAAATCATAGAGAACTCCTACCCGCAGGAGAGTGGGCACTGGAGGTACACAGATTGTGGAAAAGGAAGAACAGAACAGACGTGTGGTCGTTCTCCATAGGAGAAAAAGAAATTGAAGTGCTATTCCACATAGACAACCTTAGGAAAACAGAAAAAAACTCAGAGGTTGTATACCTTGAAGAAATCATGAACAGTAAAAAACTCCAAATAAAAATCAACAAAGACTCAGAACTGAGAAACATCCTATATTCCCTGGAAGCTTTTAATCTTGTGGAGATAAACACAAACGAGGATTCATCAGATACGCTCAAACTGACGTATTTTGGAAAAAAGGTACTTGAAGACCAGAAAATAAAGAAGAGAAGTATATCCTCAACATCAATCAAGGCAATCACCATGACAAGAAAAGTATTTTCGGCCCCAAACACAGAGTGGTTCAACAGGGCCCAAGTGGAGGGTATTATAGGTAGCAATGAACCAACAAAATCCGGATACTTTTACGCATTTCTTTCGGAAAATATAGATAGAAAACCATATATCACAAAGAGAGATGGAGAAGTATTCAAAAGAATAAGAGAAAAGGGTACCACGATCTGGGATATACTCAAAGATGCAAAAAATGAAAATGAAAAAAGTAAACTCGAAAGTATATTGGACAGACTAGAAGCAGAACATCTCATAGAGATACTACCAGATGGAAACATAGTGAAGACAGAAGCCGGTAGGATTATACACAAGGTACTAACAAGCATACCAGCGGGATTCGCAACACCCATAACTCCTACCATGTACAGGGTGATTGCATCCTTGGCTAGGGCAGGGCTACTCTACGAATCCGAAAAAAAAATAAGGATACCACCCAAAAAGGCCAAAGAAGCCGTAAAGTCTAGCGGGCTTTCCCCAGACACCTTCTCAAAAGCATTCTTTGCTTGCAAACAGGCTGGATATGTTGGCGTAAACACTGTAAATGAACTGGGATTGCTTGTCATTGAAGCTACCACTATGATGAACCCGAAGGAGTCCCTCACCGGATACTCAGACATATACGAGTACAAAAAAAGCAGTCTGAAAGAATAGGGGAAAGAAACACTTCAACATGTGAAAAAATTTGTATATAATAAAGTGAGTATTAAACACCCAGCATGGAGGTGAGAATGTCCATAAGAGTCCAAACCAAAAAACTAAGGGATGTTTTCCAAATAGCGGAGTATACTTCCTCCAAAGACAAGAACAATATACTATCAAACTGTTTGATAAAACTCTCTCCGTCCAGCATAACGGTGTACTCAACGAACGGATTAGTATCGTCCAAACAGAAAATAGACGCTGAAACGGAAACCGGCATGGATGAAACAGCATTTATAATGCCACCAGAACGAATAAGCTCTATACTGAGAGAGTTCGAGGACGAAATAACAGAAATCTCCGTTCAAGATAAGCTAATCATACTTAAAAACTCCAACTTCAAAACCTCTTATAAAACAATAGACCCAGAGATATACCCACAGGAGGAAGAAGAGGAAGTGGAATTCATATCAAAGATAGATTTCAACACCCTAAAACAAACGGTCAAATCCTCAATATACGCAGCCAGCAAGAACGACATATCACGGGAGTACACGGGTTTGCTGATAGAATTAGATGGGGAAAGAATAACATCTACGGCCACCGACAGATATAGACTTGCCACAGTGTCGACAACCCAAAAATCTGACAAGACCCTAAAAGAAATAATAGAATATGATGGAGCCTCGCTTGTATCGAGAATACATATGACAAACGCCGGACTCTACAGGACATTACACTCCATAGTGCTCCGTTCAGAATACTCAGAATTTAGAATAAAGACTATAGAAGGAAACTTTCCAAATTACAAGGAGATACTGTTATCAGAGGAAGACAACATGGTAATCGTCAACAAATACGAACTGTTGAGCTCTTTAAAAAGGATCTTCACGGTATACAAAAATAATGAAACATCCTTCAGGATAGATACAGAAAAAAACCAACTGACACTTATATCAACAAGTCCAGAAGGGGAAGAAGCTACAGACATAATAAATATAACAGAATCCACTGGAAATGGAGAAGAATTTCTCTTGGACTGCAGGTATGCTATAGATTTCCTAACACATATCTCATCAGAGACGGTCAAAATATTCTACAGAGATAAAAGCTCTCCCCTGATGTTCGAAGCAGAAAACGATCTATTTCAATACAAATATCTCATAGTCTCTATAACGAGATGACATTTGTAGAGAGCACCATCATAAAGAATTTTAAGAACTACCACATCGCAGAATTCAGGTTTGGAAGCTTTAATGTTATAAAAGGTCCTAATGGTTCTGGAAAAACAAATCTAATTGAAGCTGTCTATCTTTCCATCAATGCACATCCATTCTTAAAGAAGCTAAAACATCTCCCGAATCAGCAGGATAAAAGCATTATCGTAAGCTCACGAGTGAAAAAAAACAAAGAAACAAACATTACACATGTAGAAATAAAAGGGTCCAGAAAGACAGCAAAGATAAACGCCAAACCCAGCACCATAAAGCAGTTCAAAGAGAAGTTTCCATCCGTAATATTTTCATTTAGAACCTTCGTGGAGTTTGATAGAAAAAGATACCTTTTTTCTCTCCTGGATCAGAACAGTTTTATCCACGACAAAAGTATTATGGATTACATCATATCCTATCACAGAGTTTTAAAACAAAAAAGGGCCATACTTAAGACGTATAAAATAGATAGAAAACTGTTAACCATAAAGAACGAGGAACTGATAGCACTAATGGAAAAAATCTCCAGAAAGAGGGAAGCATCTGCAGTAGAGATAAACAGCAGTCTAGAAAAAATATCCACCCAGTTGTTATCAAAAAAGGCAAGTCTAAAATACCATATAAACAGCATAACCAAAGAGATATTGGAGAGGGAAATGGAACAAAGGAGAATACTTGCCACCCTAAACAGAGATCATCTCTCAGTTAGGCTCAACGAGCACAATGTTCACGAATTTGCCTCTCTTGGAGAGAAAAAAGCTGTTTTGTTTTCCATAATTAATGCTATAATAGAAAACTATGGATCATCAAAACCTGTCGTTCTTATTGATGACCTTGAGGGTGACCTGGACAGTAACCTCAAAAGAAGAATGCTGGGTATCATTGAAAGTCTCAATACACAGGTTTTTATCACCTCTCTTGAGTATGAACCCAGCAATGGTTCCATCATAAAACTGGAGGGAAAACATTGAACGAATACACAGCTCGAAACATAAAGATACTTAAAGGGCTTGAAGGAGTTAGAAAGAGACCATCCATGTACATAGGCTCCACCTCAATCGAAGGATTGCACCACCTTGTTTATGAGGTCGTTGATAACTCCATAGACGAAGCCATGGCAGGATACTGTGACAGAATAGACATATTCATAAACGAAGATAATTCCGTCACAGTGTCAGACAATGGGAGAGGGATCCCCGTTGATATCCACCCAACAGAAGGTATACCAGCAGCAACCCTTGTACTAACTACACTTCACGCAGGGGGTAAATTTGACGGAAAAAGCTACAAAGTCTCCGGTGGCCTCCACGGGGTAGGCATAAGCGTGGTAAACGCACTCTCAGAAAGTTTACTCCTTCAAATAAAAAGACACTCAAAAATATACGAACAAGAGTTTTCAAAGGGAAAACCGCTCACAGATCTTAGGATAACGGGAGAAACAGAGGAAACGGGTACAACAATCACATTCCTCCCGGACAGAGAAATCTTTGAAACAACGGATTTCTCATATGAAATATTGTCAAAAAGATTCAGAGAATTGGCCTTTCTAAACAGAGGAATAAAAATCAACCTCGTGGACAGAAGAACGGGAAAACAAGATAATTATTACTATGAAGAAGGGCTAATATCATTCATTGAATTCCTGTCAAAATCAAAGAAAAAACTCTTTGACAAACCCATCTATTTCAACATAAGGAGTGGTAACACCACTGTAGAACTCGCCATCGCGTACGTCGATAGCTATTCCTCAAACATACTTACCTTTGCAAATTCTATAAACACCATCGAAGGGGGAATCCACCTAAGCAGCTTTAAAACAATTCTAACCAAAGTTGTGAACACATACATGAAGAAAAACAACATGTCAAAGCAGGATATCTCTGTATCGGGAGACGACATAAGGGAAGGAATTATAGCTATCCTATCGGTAACTCTCTCTAACCCCCAATTTGAGGGGCAAACCAAAACAAAACTTGTCAATTCAGAGGTAGGAAATATTATACAGACCGTACTATACGAACGCCTGATGGAGTACTTTGAAGAACACCCTCAAATAGCCAAGATAATCGTGGAAAAATCAATAAGATCTTATCACGCAAGAGAAGCCGCACGCAAAGCAAGAGACCTGGTGAGAAGAAAAACACCATTTGAGAGCAAAGGATTACCAGGAAAGCTCGCAGACTGCCAAGAAAGAGACCCTTCCAAGTCCGAGTTGTTTATAGTTGAAGGCGATTCCGCTGGTGGAAGTGCTAAACAGGCCCGCGATAGAAGATTCCAAGCTATCCTACCACTAAAGGGAAAGATCCTAAATATAGAGAAGTCCAACCCATCCAAAATATTATCCTCCGAAGAAATAAAGAATATCGTTACAGCTATTGGAGCTGGAGTCTTGGACAACTTCAAGATAGACGATGTCAGATACCACAAGATAATAATAATGACTGATGCTGACGTGGATGGAAGTCATATACAAACCTTATTACTTACCCTCTTCTTCAGATACTTCAGGGAACTAATAGAAAACAATTACGTTTACATAGCACAGCCTCCACTGTACAGGGTAAAAATGGGAAATAAAAACATATACATAAAAGACGATAAAGCTATGAAAGAATTCCTCATAAACAGGGGAATTGAGAACCTCTGGGTAAAGGTCGATGGGAAGTACATCAGCGGCAATGAACTCAAGGGCATAATCAACAAACTCCTAATCTATGAAATGATGGTAGAGAAACTCACTTCAAAATATCCCAACGGTGAGCTGATAAGATGCCTTGGCCTTTTAAACCTAAGATTTGATGAACTCCCATACTCCATAGAGAACATAAACAAGTGTCTCAAAGCTAACTCCTCCCTTCTCATAGAGGAAATACAAACAAGGGAAGATTCCCTATTTATCAGCTACGTGGCGGACAACGAAAAAAAGGAGATATTCATAGACAACAGTCTCTTCAGCTCCCATGAGTTTGAAATGCTTGTCAAATATACACCCACGAGGAACAGGCTAGGGTTACCCCCCTACGAAGCCAAGGATGGAACAGACACACACAGATTCAAAACAGCAAGAGAAATGATAAACTTCATAGAAAACAAAGCACGCAAAAACATAGAGATCCAAAGATACAAAGGACTCGGAGAGATGAATCCAGAACAATTATGGGAAACCACAATGGATCCACAAAAGAGAACCCTGCTCAAGATAACAATAGACGATGCAGAAAAGGCAAACGAAGTGTTCAACATGCTCATGGGCTCAAAAGTGGAGTTAAGAAAAAAATTTATAGAAGAAAACGCTAAATTCGTTAAAAACCTCGACATATAAGGTGGAGTATGGAGGAAATGTTGTTTTCGAACAAAAATATTGTTGAAGTCGATATAGAATCCAGCATGAAACAGTCTTACCTTGACTATTCCATGAGTGTAATCGTTGGAAGGGCTATACCTGATGCCAGAGATGGACTCAAACCCGTTCACAGAAGGATACTCTACGCTATGAAAGAACTCAACTTGGAACATAACAGACCCTATAAAAAATGTGCCCGAGTAGTTGGGGATGTGGTGGGTAAATACCATCCACACGGAGATTCAGCCGTTTACGATGCCCTCGTGAGAATGGCCCAAGATTTCTCAATGAGGTATCCCCTCGTGGATGGACAGGGTAACTTCGGCTCCCTTGACGGGGACTCACCAGCAGCTATGAGATATACAGAGGCAAGATTATCAAAGGTAGCCGAAGAGATGCTTAGGGATCTTGACAAAAACACTGTAGATTTTGTCCCAAACTACGATGAATCCCTCAAAGAGCCCTCAGTACTCCCTTCTTATATACCCAATCTGTTAATAAACGGCTCAAGCGGAATAGCTGTCGGATTCGCAACAAACATACCACCACATAACCTCAACGAAATAATAGATGCTTCTCTCGCCTACCTAAAAAGCGAAGGAGAAATCACAATTGATGAACTTATGAACATAATAACAGGACCAGACTTTCCAACAGGTGGTATATGTTTTGACAGAAACAGCATAGTAGAAGCCTACAAGCACGGACTGGGTAGGGTAAAAATAAGATCCAAAGCTAAAATAGAAAGAAATAAGAATAAAGAATCTATAATTGTGTACGAAATACCCTACCAAGTCAACAAATCACTGCTTATACAATCCATATCCGAACTCGTGAAGAACAAGAAAATAGAAGGCATAACAGACATTAGAGATGAATCAAGCAAGGAGGGTGTCAGAATAGTTATCGAGCTAAAAAAAGACGAACAAGCAAATGTTGTGCTCAATAACCTGTATAAATATACAAACATGCAGATAACTTTCGGCATAAACATGCTAGCGCTTGAAGATAATGTACCCCGCGTACTCAATATAAAGGAACTAATAGGAATCTTTGTAAAGCACAGGATAAACATACTAAAGAGGAAAACCACATTCTTACTAAACAAGGCCAGAGATAGGGCACATGTGCTTGAAGGCTTGATGAGGGCGCTGGAATACATAGACGAAGTGGTAAACATAATAAAATCTTCCAAAAACACCCAGGAAGCCAGAAACAAACTCAAGGAAAGATTCACGTTATCTGACCGTCAGGCCCAAGCAATACTGGACATGAAACTCTCCCGTCTGGTAGGCCTTGAGAGAAAAAAGCTACTTGAGGAATACAAACAACTAAACAAAGACATACAACAATACGAAACAATACTATCAAATAAAGAAGCAATGAAATTCACAATAGAAAAAGAGCTCACGGAAATCAAGAAAATCTACGGAGACTCAAGAAAAACAGAGATAAAAGAAGAGGAAGAAAAAATAGACATTGAGGACATGATAAAGATTGAGAATCTCGTTGTCGTCTTCTCAAGAAGAGGGTATATAAAAACTATTACGGCTGGCAACTACTCCACTCAGAATAAGGGCGGAAAAGGGAGACTCGTATCCACTTTTGCGGACGGGGATAGCATATCGGACGTCTTTGTAGCAGAAAGCACAGACGACCTACTATGCTTTACAAATTCCGGCAGGGTGTACAAAATAAAAACCTACGAAATACCGAAACTTCAACCCACAGCCAAAGGAAAACCCATAGTTAACCTACTAAACCTCAAACCCGGCGAATTTGTTAAAACAATCCTACCCATGAAAGCAAGAGGGAATCTATTTTTTGTCACTTCAAATGGCATAGTAAAGAGATGTAACAAGACAGAGTTTTCAAACATTACCTCAGCTGGGAAGATAGCCATCACACTCTCAGAAGACGACTCGCTGATAAGGGTGCTTGAAACAGCGGAGAAAGATAACATCATACTGACGACAAAACACGGAATGGTTATAAGATTCAAGGTTTCCGACGTAAGATTGATGGGCAGAACTGCCTCAGGCGTGAGGGGCATAAAACTGACCAACACCGACATAGTTGTATCAGCAGATAGATTTGGGGGTGAAGAAAACTCCAGAGTGCTAATAGTAACAGCAATGGGAATAGGCAAACTCATAAACACATCCGACATCAGACTTATAAAGAGAGGAGGAAGAGGTGTAATAGGTATGAAATTGAAAGAGGGCAACTATGTGGTGGCAAGCTCCATAGTCACCCCTGAGGATGATATCTTCCTCATCACAAGAAAGGGTAAACTCATAAGAATTAAATCAGAAACGCTGAGAGTTATGGGAAGAATGGCGTATGGAATAAAACTCATGGAGCTTTCAGATGGAGACGAAGTCGTTGGACTCTCAAGGGTAGAAACAAGTGATGATTGAACTCCTTAAACAAAGAGCTTCCATAGATATACCTTTAATAGACAACATGCTTGCAACAATAGTTATAACCAACAGCAATCTAATAAAAGGAGTCTATGAACAGATAATAAAAGGAGGCAAAAGGCTTAGACCGCTGATAGTTCTATACTCCGCTCTCTCTCTGAATGAAAGTACAAACATAGAAAAGGCTTTGAAGCTTGGATGCATAGTGGAGTTGATACACACAGCAAGTTTGTTACACGACGATGTAATAGACGAAGCCACAAAGAGAAGGAATAAAGATACAGCTCACACCGTGTACGGAATCAACCCAACTATACTCAGTGGAGACTATCTTTACTCCTTGGCTTTTAATATGGTACTAGAATTTGATATAACCATCGCAAAAAATATATCAAGAGCGGCTTACCTGTTATCTGAAGGGGAAACAGAGGAAATAGAACACGCTTTCAACCCGAATATATCTGTTGATAAATATCTGAACATAATATATAAAAAAACCGCGGTGCTTATTGAATCAAGTGCAGTGGTGGGCTCAATGTTGTCAACCCAGAATTATCAAAGAATCTTTGGGGAATTCGGGAAAAACTTGGGAATGGCATTCCAGATAAGGGACGATTGCTTGGACTTTGAACAAACAAAAACAATGGGGAAAGATTCAGAACATGATCTCAAAGAGGGAAAATTAACCCTTCCTACCCTCTACGCTATAAGAAAACACATCTCTCTCAGAAGGGATATAGTAGAGTACTTCAAAACAGGGGATGGGGGGTTGCTGAATTCAATACACGACGGGGTAAGGGAATCGGGGCTAAAGGAAGCATTGAACATGGCAAAGAAATACTCAGAGAAGGCAAAAGAAACCATAAAGCTCCTGGATGATTCACAGTACAAAAATTACCTCATGGCAATGTGCGACTATGCCGTTGAAAGAGAGAAGTAAAGAAAGCGGGATCCTTTCATTAATAGGAACGAACCACAACTATTCACCTATTACCATCCGTGAAAAATGTGCCTTCCCCACCGATAATCTTGACATATACCTCAAGGAGGTAAAATCCATACCAAGCATACGCGAAGTTATGATCGTTTCAACATGCAACAGAACAGAAATCATAACAGTTTCATCAAGCGACGTAATCCCAGACATAATAGAGTATCTCAGTGAACATTCAGGAATACCCATAGGGGAACTCAAAGGATACCTGTACGTAAAAAAAGACCTTGACGTAGTCAAACACATATTCAGGGTTGCATCAGGACTCGACTCAATGGTCGTAGGAGAACCGCAAATACTGGGTCAGATAAAGGAATCCTACAGGTGGTCAGTGGATTTCATGGCAAGCGGAGCCGTGCTTAACAGAATAATGAGGAGAGCATTTCATGTCGCCAAGCTCATAAGAAGCCGAACAAACATAGGAAAAGGGGCTGTGAGCATAGCATATGCAGCCCTTATAAAAGCCAAAAACACGACAAATATACGATCAAAACGAATGATGCTTGTTGGCGTAGGAGGAATGAGTAGGCTTGCAGCGGAGCACTTCTCTTCAAGCGGCGTTAGGATAACCCATATAGCCAATAGAACCATTGAGAATGCCAGAGAACTGTCAAAGAAATACGGAGCAAAAATAATCCCTTTAAATGATATAGCAAATCACGTCAACAGCGTCGATATAATATTCACTTCCACCTCCTCGGAGAAGCCCATATTGTTACCTGAAACATTTTCCAAAAAGAGAGGAAAGCTCCTAATAATAGACACAGCCATACCCAGGGATGTAGACGAAACAGTGGGAGAAATGGAAAACATCACGCTAATATATCTGGATGACCTGAAAAACATAATAGAAAACACAAAACTAATGAGGGGCAAACAACTAGAAACAGCGGAGAGCATAATAGAAGCCGAGCTGGAGAGCTACATATCATACGTGGAGTCAATGGACTACAACAACGTGATCGCAAAAATAAGAGAAATGGCTGATAGAACAAGGAAACTCGAAGTAAAAAGATTCCTGAGAAAACACAAAGAGCTGGATGACAAATGTGCAAATGATGTTGATAAGATGACAAACGCCATAGTAAAAAAGATTCTGCACGACCCAACAATGAATATTAGAGAGTTCATAGACCATCCAGAGGGAGACCTGTACATAGAGCTCCTTAAAAGAGTATTCAACCTTGAGGATAAAAAGAAAGACGTAAAATGCTTCTTCTCAGAAAACCCTTAAGAATAGGAACAAGAGGCTCAAAACTCGCCCTCAAACAAACAGAGATCGTTGCTTCCATTCTACGCTCAAAAGGCCTCTTTACAGAGACGGTTATTATAAAAACAAGCGGAGACAGATTTGCAAATAAACCACTATACACAGCGGGTGGAAAAGGGCTCTTTGTAAGAGAAATTGAGGAACAACTACTCGCAGGAAGTATAGAAATTGCCGTTCACAGTCTAAAAGACATGAGCGTATTCGAGGACAGCAGGTTTTCCTTTTTTACACTGAAGAGAGATTATCCTGAAGACACCATCATATACAGAGAAGGAAAAATAATCAATAGAAACACAGTCATAGGTACCTCCTCCCTGAGGAGACAGGCTGAAGTGCTCAGAACATTCGGAGAAGTAACATTTACACCCATAAGAGGAAACTTGGATACCCGCATCAAAAAGCTAAAGAACGGGGAAGCAGATGCACTAGTTGTATCAAAAGCCGGACTAATGAGGCTAAACCTGTATAACAGCGCCACTATGGAGGATTTAAACATAGTGCCGGCGGCCTCACAGGGCGTGATAGCGGTTGAGTGTCTCTCGTCCAAAGCAGAGCTCATTGAGTTACTCAAAGACATAGAAGACAAAGAAACTAGGCTATGTACAGACATGGAAAGGAAATTTGTCAGAGAACTCAACGCAAACTGTAATTATCCAATAGGAGCACATTGCTCTTTCTCTGGAGAGCTATTCACCATGAAGGTCATGTATGGGTTCCCCGAGGACCTCTCAAAAACAGTGCACCACAAACATGAGGGACACAACCCAGAAAAAGTATGCCAAGAGTGCATCGAGCATATAAGGAGGTCACTGTGATAATATCCGTGCAAAATTCTTGCCCCCTCAGATTCTTCCCCATGATAGATTCACTTGTTAGCTACCATCCCCTACTACACAGAAAATTCCTCCTCAAATGCAAGGGCATAAATGAGCAATCAGATATAACCGTTACCCCCCTAGGAGACGGTGACATAACAATAAAATGTTCAGCAACAAGCGCCAAAAGACCAAAGGTTCTCTTCGCCGCCAACAGGGACGATCTAATCAGATACACAGAAGAATACGATGAGAAACTGGATATATACCCTGTTTACTGCATGGATTTTAAACCTATCAAGTTCAAGCTACCGGACAGAAAAATAGAATGGGTAATCTTCACAAGCAAACGGGCATTTGACTTTTTTACTCGTTCCGGAAAACTGCAATACTTATGCGGCAAGAAGATAGGTACAATAGGAGAAAAAACAGCGCAATTTATATCCAAGTATGGAATAGGGATCGACCTCGTACCAGAATCGTTTGTCTCCTCCGAGCTAATCAAACAACTAACATCAGAAACGCTTATAGTAACAGCAAAAGCGCACTCCAACATCTACGAAAAAAAAAGGCTCGAAGTAATAGAAGTGTACGAAAATGTACTACCAAAAGAGAGTTACGCATACAGGTACGATGATTGCTTTCAGTATGCCCTATTTTCAAGTCCATCAGCATTCAAAAACACCATCCAAATAAATGGCAAAGGTATAGTTAGAAGGATAAACAACATCATAGCTATAGGACCAACGACCAAAAAAGCCATTGAGAGTTTTGGAGCGGAGTGTATAATGCCTACCAAGTTTACTATAGAAAGCATGTTTAATCTCATAGAGGAGGACCAATGGACTCAACAACAGAACTTAAAAACATAACCACACAGATAAGAAGGGACATACTAGTGATGCTAAACAAAGCGGGTAGTGGGCATACAGGTGGCTCATTGAGTCTTGTTGAAATACTGGTGAGCCTATACTTTGGGGGCATCGTAAGATACAATCCCCGATTCCCCAAGTGGCCTGATAGGGACAGAGTCGTGCTCTCAAAGGGACATGGTGCCCCGGCTCTGTACGCTGTGCTGGCGCACGCTGGATTCTTTGACAAAAAGCTACTATGGACTCTGAGAAGAGTATCCAGTCCGCTTCAGGGACATCCAGACGCAACAAAACTGCCCGGCATTGAAGCATCTACTGGTTCACTGGGCCATGGCATAAGCCAAGCCGTAGGTATGGCACTTGCTGGTAAAATCACAAACAAAAGCTATAGGGTTTTTTGCATAATAGGGGACGGTGAAATGCAGGAAGGTCTCGTATACGAGGCTTTCATGGCGGCATCTCACTACCACCTGCACAACCTGACTGTTATAGTCGACAACAATGGACTGCAAATAGATGGAAAATGTTCAGACATCATGAACATAGAACCAATAGATGAAAAATTCAGAGCTTTCGGTTTTGAGTGCCGTGTGGTCAACGGGCACAGTATTCCAGAACTTACAGAGGCCTTAGGATACATATCTCCCAATCACCCCACAGCAGTGGTTGCAAAAACCGTGAAAGGTATGGGAGTATCCTTTATGGAGAATAAAATTAATTACCACGGAGTCGCCCCAACGGATGAGGAGCTAAAAAGAGCCCTAAAGGAGCTAAACTGATGGAAAAAGCGACCAGAGAAGCCTATGGCAAAGCGCTTGTAGAGCTTGGAAAAAACCACAAGGATATAGTGGTACTTGATGCTGATCTCTCTATTTCAACAAAATCGGCCGAATTTAAGAAAGTTTACCCAGAGAGATTCTTCAACCTTGGCATCGCAGAATCAAACATGGTGGATGTAGCAGCAGGACTGGCCTTATCCGGACTTAAACCATATGTTTCCAGCTTCGCTGTGTTCGTAACCGGACGAGCATTTGAATCAGTAAGACAGTCTGTATGCTACCAGAACCTCAACGTCGTCCTGTGCGGCTCGCACTCAGGAATAAGCGTCGGAGAAGATGGAGGCTCCCACCAGGCAGTAGTCGATATAGCCATAATGAGAGCCCTCCCCAACATGCACGTCATCGTCCCCGCGGACTACAACGAAGCCTACCACGCTACGCTCAAGAGCTACGAACTGGAAGGTCCTGTATATATAAGAACATCTAGGGCAAAATCCCCTATATTCACCGAGAGCAAACCCTTTGAAGTTAAAGGAAACGTAATCATCGAAGGCAAAGATGCCACAGTGATCGCATGCGGATTCATGGTGTACATCTCCATTGAAGTTGCCAGACTTCTAAACACAGATGGAATAAGCGTTGAAGTAATCAACATGCCAGCGATAAAACCTTTAGACGGCGAAACAGTATATACCTCAGCAAAAAAAACGGGGAAAGTATTTACCGTCGAAGAACACTCCATACTGGGTGGCTTGGGAGGAGCTGTATGCGAATTCCTATCAGAAAATAACCCAGTGGAAATACATAGAATAGGCATACAGGACGTATTTGGGGAGTCAGGTTCAAAGGAAGATCTATTCTGCAAATTCGGCTTCACACCCGAGATTATCGCAAAAAGAATAAAGCGCGCACTAAATGGTTGAGTTCATAGACGTATACAAATCATACGGCGACAGGCTTGTTATAAAAGCACTTAGCTTTCGTATAGTGCCAGATAAGATCAACCAACTTATAGCTCCACAATCGCGCGGGAAAACCACCGTTCTAAAAATGATATACGGGGCTACAAAACCAGATGATGGCTTCGTAAGGGTATTTGATGCAGACATAAGTTCCCTGAGTTACTCAAAAATCATCCTGCTAAGGAGATACATTGGCATAATATTCGAAGACATAAAACTCGTGGACGGCTTAACCGCACGGGACAACATACTGTTTATAGGTAGATATACAGGCAAATCATTCTCCCTTATAGATGAAGTAGTGGAAGTTTTAAATATAGGCACCATACTCGACAAATACCCAGAGGAACTCTCTGTTTCGGAACAGGCGCTCATAGGTATAGCCCGTGCCCTATCATACAATTATCCGCTCATAGTTGCAGACGAACCATTCAGATTTATATCTGAGGACAAAAAAAACATGGTGCTTGAACTCATAAAGAGAATAAATAGGAGGAGGGATATAACATTTCTTATAACATCCCAGGTAGAGCTTGACCCAGGGTTTTATACCATAACAATGGGATAAAGTATGAGAAAAAGTGGAGTAGATCTTGCTCTGTTCTTCGTCGTGATGGCTTTTTTCCTGACGATGAGTGTATTCGTAAGCTCTTACTTTGTAGCAAACGACACTATAGCCCTGAAAAAAGCAAGCATCCCTGTCTTTATATTTCTCAAAAAGTCGGCCTCAAAATCTGATATAATAGCAATAGAAACTGAACTTTCAGATAATATTATGGTCAACAAATTCAAAGTAATAACAAGGGAAATGGCTTTGGAAAACATGATAAAGAAGTTTTCCATAGATCTCTCCATGTTCTCGGAAAACCCATTTCCATACTCCATAAAGGTGTTTCTAAAACCCTACTTTTTGACCACCCAGAACCTTAAAACATTCAGAAAAACCATGCTTAAGAACCCAGCCGTCGAAAGCGTAGAATATCCCACTAACTTTCTCAAGAACATGAATAGAATACAGGGCGTGTTTGAGGTCTCAGGAAGACTGCTTATCACACTGTTATACATTGTCGAGTTCGTAGTTATGACTTCCATAATAGTAATACTCTACTCCAGCAAGAAAAAGAGCTACGACACACTCAAAATGCTTGGACTGAAAAGGATAACACTACTAGGATTCTTCATAAAGAGAACAATGATTGTATCCGTTGCTTCACTCATACTCGGAACCCTTCTAATCATTGGGGTATACTCTATTTCCTCAGGGTACTCAAGAATCATGCATATACCAGCTGGGGTGTTATCGTCTTCCCTAACGGGAGGGGTCATAATAAATATACTAATAGGGGTGACAGTAACCTTTGTATCAGCCCTGTTTACCTTCCTCATAAAAGATGAAAAAGTTTAGCATTCTATTCCTAATACTGTTAATTACATCCGCTACATTCGCCTCTAATAAATCATCTGTAGAAAACAAAATAGAAACAATAAACAAAAACATAGAAATAAAGAAAAAAAGCTATATGGAAATAGAGAAAAAATACGATAAACTCCTCCAGGAAAAAACAAGGGTCGAAAGAGCAGCTGCCTCGCTGAGAATAAAACTCCGTCTGTCAGAGAAAGAGATGAAGAAATTGGACAGCAAAATCAACAGAATGATGCTGGACGTCAGTGAAATTAATAAAAAGTTGGAGGGTCAGTATAATAAGCTCATGAAGGAGCTCGTAAAATACTACAAATATTCAAAGATATCGTCCTACTATGCCGAAGGAATATGGTACGAACGCATGAACAAATCCCTAACTGGCTACATAGAGAAATCTATAAATAACTATATACGCAAAAATAAGCTTTTGCTTGTCAAGATAAAACAACTTAAAAATTACCGCCGGAAAAAAGCCAATCTGCTAAACGCTATAAAACACCAGAAAGCCGAACTTGACAGAAAAAATTTGAAGGTGGCATACCTAACTCACGAGCTCGAGGTTGAAAAAAACAAATACCTGGCCGAAATAAACAGACTCAAACAGGAAAAGAAAAAACTTGAGGGTTTGCTAAAAAAAATAGTGGAGCAGGAGAAACTAGCTGCTATCAAGAGAAAGATAAGAAAGTTTGCCTCTCTCAGGTTCTCCAATATGAAACACAAACTCAAACCACCCATAAGAGGGTTTATAGTAAGCACGTTCGGCATAAAATACGATCCAAGGATGCATGTATACACAAGAAATGACGGCGTGGATATAAAAGGCATAAAAGGAGAATGTGTTCACGCTGTATTCCCTGGTAAAATAGCATTTATCGGAAACCTCCCTGGTTACGGAAACGTTATTATTGTAAATCACATGAACAATTATTATACTGTGTATGGTGGAGTTAAAACACATATGAAGAAAGGAGAATTCGTGAGATACTTTCAATGCATAGGGAGGTTGCAGAGTAATGTACTACACTTTGAAATAAGGCATCTTTACCACCCCGTTAATCCACTGACATTCTTAAACAGGAGGTATTTGAGGTAATGCTTAGGAGAATATTGCTGGTAGGAATAATCATAGCCACAGCACTATCTATAACGGGCGTCTCCTGGGGCAACACTTCCATGAGCGAATACGAAAAGATGAAAATATTCGCAGAAGTTCTCTCTATAATAGACCACAGCTACGTACACAAGGTTAACAATGTAAAACTGTTGGACAGTGCTCTAAAGGGCATGGTGAGTTCTCTGGACCCGCATTCTTCCTACCTCACAAAAAACGAATACAAAGATCTTCAGATAGACATGCGGGGTGAATTTGGAGGTCTGGGTATGGAAATCACAATGAAAAACGGCGTTATAACAATACTCGCACCTATTGATGGAACTCCAGCCTACAAGGCAGGACTAAAACCAGGGGACATGATAATCAAAATAAACGGGGAAAGTACAATAGGAATGAGCTTACAGAAAGCAGTAAACCTGATGAGAGGCAAACCAGGAACCAAAGTCACACTCACTATTCTCAGAAAGGGCAAGAAAGCTCCATTCAGTGTGACACTCACAAGAGCAATAATTCATATAAAGAGCGTAAAAAGCAAAATCATTGATAAAGTAGGCTACATAAGAATAGTTCAATTCCAGAGCGGCACAGCAAAAGCAGTAAGAAAAACCCTCGAAAACTTCAAAAAGCATCACGTCCTGGGTGTCGTTTTGGACTTAAGAAACGACCCTGGAGGATTGCTATCCCAAGCAGTGGCAGTTAGCGATATATTCGTAAAACATGGCATCATTGTGTCCGTTAGGGGAAGAAATCCAGCAAATAAACAGGTGTTTTATGCCAATGGGAATGTGTTTGAGCCCGAATACCCTCTTGTGGTGCTTGTGAACTCCGGTACCGCTTCAGCCGCTGAAATTGTAACAGCATGCCTGAAAGACCATAAAAGAGCAATAGTAATGGGTGTAAGGACATTTGGAAAGGGCTCAGTTCAGTCTATCATCCCCCTTCCAGACGGTTCTGCCCTCAGGCTTACAACCGCCGAATACTACACACCAAACGGCAAAAGTATCCAAGCCGTAGGTGTAGAACCAAATATAATTGTGCCGGAAGCAAGGGTGGTACCCATAAAAAACCCATACGTACTAAGGGAAAGCGATCTGCTACACCATCTACCCTCCCAACAAAAGAAAAAGAAAACCGTTCCACCCCTCGAACTTAATAAAAAGCTCGCACGGGATTACCAACTGCTTAGAGCCGTGGAACTTATAAAGGCAGAAAGTATGGTATGTCCAGAAAAATAATAACAGCCCTCCTGCTCCTGTGGGTGCTGCTCGGAGGCAGCACCCATGGCGCTACAGCGTCATGGTTGTTTAACCGCAAGCTATCCATCATCATAGACGACATGGGATACAACGAGATTCTGGCCCACCGATTCATATCCTTAAGATTGCCTCTTGATTTTTCATTCCTCCCGGATGCGCCTTACAGCCCTTCCCTATCCAAAAAGTTCTGCAAAATGGGATTCACAGTAATGATACACATGCCTTCTCAACCACTCTCCTATCCAGGGACAAACCCAGGCAAAGATGCCATATATGTAAACACACCACCCCAGAAAGTATGGAAACTATTAAGGAGAGCCAAAAGAAAACTGCCATGCGCCTCAGGGCTTGATAACCATGAAGGATCAAGACTTCTTCAAGACAGGAAACAGATGTCTATAATCATGATGTTTCTCAGAAAACATCACATGTTCTTCGTAGACAGCATGACAACACCAAAGAGCATAGGTGCAGCAGAAGCAAAAAAATACCATGTGCCGTACGCTGTTAGGCTTGTATTCCTTGACGACTACAAGAACGTCAAATACATAACAGAGCAAATAAACAAAGCCATAGCTTTACTCTCGAAGTATAACAGCGTAGTGGCTATAGGACACTGCAACTGGCCGATGTACGAAGCCCTTAAAAAGAACAGGAAAAAACTTGAAAAATACATGATAGACGTCAAGTACGTGCTGAGGTGAGCATGATACTATCCTTTGACACGTCTTGCGATGACACCGCTGTAAGTGCCTTCGAAGACGATACTAAATACTCAAACATCGTCATCTCTCAGAACTCTGTACACAGCAAGTTCGGAGGCATCGTCCCAGAATTCGCAGCAAGAAACCACGTAAACACCATTCATCAGGCTACCACTGAAGCACTCAGGGAACTTTCAGTGGAAATAAAACATATAGACCACATAGCCGTAACCATAGGACCAGGATTAATGCCATCACTCCTGGTCGGAGTCGCATTCGCAAAAGCTATAGCATATTCCAATAGAAAACCTATTATCCCTGTGAATCACATAGAAGGTCACATATTCTCCCCGTTCATAGGCAGAGAAATAGAGTTCCCCTTCATTTCTTTGGTTGTCTCCGGCGGACACACACATATATTCAAGGTAAATGGTGTGGGGAACTATGAATTAATGGGCAAAACGTTGGACGATGCAGCAGGCGAAGCCTTCGACAAAGTAGCACGTATACTGGGCGTGGGATACCCGGGGGGACCCATAATTGACAAACTGTCAAAAGAAGGAAACCCTGAACGATTCAGCATCCCACAAGGAATGGCCCAGGAAAATACATTAGACTTCAGCTTCAGCGGCCCAAAAACGTTTGTCAATAACCTTGTTAAAAAGCTAGGTAACCTGTCAAAAACTGATACAGCAGACATTGCCGCTTCCTTCCAGAAATCCGTGGTAGATATACTCTGTCGCCGTCTCTTTGAAGCATCAAAAGTGTCAGGAATAAAAACGCTATCCATCTCTGGTGGTGTATCCGCCAATTCCCTTTTAAGGAACAAACTGAAGGAAATAGCTTCCACACATAAACTAAAAGTCATCATTCCTGAACTGCCAATGACAACGGACAACGCCGTCATGATAGCAAAAGTAGCTTCACTTAGCCTCAGCAGAGGAACCTATAACTACTCAAAGATAGACGCAGACCCACGCTTCAAAACCTATGAAGCTCAACCTCCTTGACCACCTCCTTCTTCAACACTTCCACCAACCATTCAAAGGAAGGAAATACATTACTCCTTCTGTCACCGGCTACCACAACGTACATTATATCGTCACCCACATCCAATTTACCTTTATTTATCCACACAGAAACATAAACTACTCCAGGACGCAACCTAACTTCTTCAACCACTTGATTTAACTTCCTCTCATCGTAATCCAAAACCATCCCCGATACAGCAAGCTCCTTCCCTTCTCTAGAGGTAGCCCTTACCACACCATTGTGCACGAGGATCATACCAAGCCCTTCTCCAGCGATATTTTCCTTTATTCTTCCAATCTCAGCACACAAATCAAAAGTCTGTATATCCATAAATTTTCCCCTCAAAGTTTCTAAATCTATATTTCTTTCCCTCTTTCCCAATCATCCTGTCTGGCTCCACAACAATCTTTCCACCTCCACCCTCCAAATCAAACGCAAAAGCTGGAACACACAGCCCACTTATTCTACCTCTGAGCTGTTCCATTATTTTCATGGCTTCCTCAAGCCTTACCCTATACTGCTCATTACCGTCGGCCAGATCACAGTTGAACAGGTAGTAAGGCTTAATACCAAGAGAAACAAGCCTACAGAACAAGGGTTCAAGCACTTCAACAGTATCATTGATACCCTTCAACAACACAGTCTGAGACACCACGGGAACACCACAACTAATAAGTCTATTAATAGCCCCCTCAAAGCCGGAGGTTATCTCGTTGATATGATTCACGTGAATAGCTATCCACACTTTCTTCCGAAATGAGCCCAACAACTCTGCGAACCCATCTGTAATCCTAAAAGGATTCAACGTGGGTGCTCTAGTGCCCAATCTCAAGAACGATATATGCTCAACAGCGGCAAAGCCGGTAAGTATTTCAACAAGCTCCCCGTCCGAAAGTACAAGAGGATCTCCACCTGAAACGATAACCTCCCTTATCCCATTATGGGACGACACATACTCCACAGCCTCATTCAGATTAAATCCCTCAAACGCTGTCCAATTTCTCTTGCGAAAGCAAAAACTACAGTAAACAAAACACCTGTTAGTAATAGTAACCACCACTCTATCCGGATACCTATGGATAAGCCCCTTTACAGGGGAATATTTAGTCTCACACAATGGATCTTTACAGCAGGGCGCGGCAACGTCTGCCTTGTTAATGAACTGCTCACCCACCCCTTTCTTCCTCATCAAATCAGCTAGATAACCTCTATATCCCGTACCACCCTGCATACTCACACCTCAAACCAGCGAAAGTCAGTATCTCATACGGAAACCAAAGTGTCAAATCGAGAACACCTAGACCGAAAGGCAAAAAAACGCACCAGAAAACTCAATTCAAAATAAAGCTTGGATTAGAAACAAACATAGTCTTTATCTCGCAATCCGAAAAACCGCTCTCGCTAAAAAAATCCACAGCTCTCTCTATAACCTCAACCGGAGATCCATTTTCCACTTGACCAAGATCGGAGGCTACAATCGTATAAGAAGCTCCTCCAGTCTCTCTTATCTGTCTGACAATCCATTCAATAGGAACACGCCTGGAATCTCTCAGCAAAGAAGAATACAAACATCGTTCTATATACACCCCAAACTCCAAGAGTCGATTCTGTTGAGGGATAGAAAGTCTGGTAATCCAAAACTCAGGATGAGTCACAACCTTCCTTTCCACTCCCATTTCTGAAGCACATTTTAAAAGCACCTCTATCTCCACAAATGACAAATGACCTGTGGCAATCACTCCACCTAAATCTCTCACCACCTCAAGTATTTCAAGAACTTCCCTTTTCAAAGCATTACCATTCAAAACACTAATTCCGCCTCCTTTCCCTACCTTTGCTCTGTGATTCGCTGCATCCACTGTAGGCATCCAAACAACCTTACCACCTAGTTTCATGCAAGCCTCAACAGCATAGGGATTTAACCCACCAACACTATAGTTAAGTGCTATCCCTCCAAACACATCCAACCCGTCTACAACATAAGAAACAATCCCAGCCCTACCCGCCGTATCAAGATAATGATTCTTTATAACCATCCCTTTAAAACCAGCCTCTCTGTATAGCAGAGCAAGCTCTACATCATTAAACTTTCTGGGAATTATATCCGGAGCACTATGAACATGAACATCATACATCCCGTCCATTTCCATAAATCCTCCTTACATCATCTGTGGGAAAAACAAAGAAATCTGAGGTACATAGGTAATTATGGCCAACCCTATCAATGCAACCACAAGAAACGGGAGCACGGCCACCGTAACTTCTTCCATCGTTTTTCCAGTAATACTCTTGGCGACAAACAGATTATACCCAAAAGGAGCAGTAATATAGCCTATCACAAAGTTGACTACAATCACAACCCCGAAATGGAGAGGATTTATCCCTAAATGTTTAGCTATTGGAAGTAGTATGGGAACCATTATCACTATAGCCGCAGGGGTATCAAGCAAAGAACCTATAAACAAGAAAAGAACATTAACCATCAAAAGAAAAATAACCTTACTACCAGCCACCACTGCTATAGCATGAGCAGCTATCTCTGGAATCCTCCCAGCAGCTAGTAACCAAGAAAAAAGGCTCGCACTGGCTATTACAAACATTATCATAGCAGAATTTTTAGCTCCAGATACCATACATTCATATGTCTTTCTCAAATTCAGCGTTTTTGTCACAAAATTCCCCACTACCAATACATAGAGACATCCAACTGCCCCAGACTCCGTAGGCGTAAAAATACCACCATATATTCCACCGAGAACTATTATAGGAACTGCTATAGCATGTTTGGCTCTCCACAGAGCTTTTAATACACCCAAGAAAGATGGTTTCTTGTTAGAAACAGGAACTTTCTCCTTAATAGACTTAAATATGCTAAACAGTATCAAAAGAAAAGCAAATAGCAAACCAGCTCCCAATCCCCCCAGGAAAAGTTTAACTATAGATTCCTCGGCTACCACCCCATATATTATTAGTGGGATACTTGGAGGAATTATAGGGCCCAGCGCCCCAGCAGTAGCAGCTATACCAACAGAAAACTTAGAGGAATACCCTCTCTTCTCCATTTCTGGTATCGTAATTGAACCTATGGCCGCCACAGTAGCTGGTCCGGAACCAGAGGCAGTGGCAAAAAGCATGCTAGACAAGACTGCTACCACAGCCATCCCACCAGGTATAAACCCTATAAGTTCATCAGCTAAATCTATCAAAGACTTAGAAATCTCGCTCTTCTCCATCAAGGAACCTATAAGTACAAAAAACGGAATAGCAAGAAGAGCAAAATTGTTTATACCTGATATAAGCGTCTGCGCAAACATCATAAACGATACCTTCATAAGCACAAGGCCTACTATCCCAGCCATGCCCAAAGCAAAACCAATAGGTACCCCTATCACAACCAAGAGTATAAAAATCCCCAACAAAAACACCGCCACTGTTCCAGGGTTCATTTTGTACCCCTAAAATAGCGTCTTGTCTCCTCTATTACATTGACAAGCGAATAAAATGCTACTAAAACCCCGTTAAACGGAATGGCAGAATTCAGCCACATCAAATTTATACCTGCAGCTGGAGAAACCTCATACCGGAACAAAACCATGTACCTGTAACCATACACTACCATTATCACCCCATACAAAATTACTATAGCATGTGCCATGACTTTTATTGATAGAGAAACCAAACGAGGAAAGTATTTATCTAAAAAACTAAAGGATATATGAGCATTCTCACCTACCAAAATAGATACACCAACCAATGTAAACCAAACAAACACTATACCTGCTACCTCTTCAGGCCAAGACAAAGCACTGCCCACTACATACCTGAAAAACACCTCTATACCTATTAGAACAAGCAAAGCTACACCTTGAACGAAAAGCACAACTATCATTATCCCATCTATAAAAAGCTTAATCTTACCCATAGGAAACTACAAGAAAAGAGGGGGACACCCCCTCAAATTTATTTTTCTGCTTCGTCTCTTGCCTTGAGTACAGTCTCCATAAATCTCCTTCCTATTTTGTTCTCGAATTCCCTGTACACAGGCTTAACCGCCTCCTGGAAAGGTTTCTTATCAGGAACATTATTTATCTTCATTCCTTTCTCTTTTAACAAACTTATATACTCATTGACTATACTTTCTATCTTCTTTCTCTCATATCTGACAGCCTCCACAGCTGCCCTTTTAAAAGCTCTTCTGTCACTCTTGGATAATCTTTTCCACAAACTCCCTGAGCACATTACTATCAAAGGAGAATAGGTATGCTGCGTCAGAGATAGATACTTGGTAACTTCAAAAAATTTATTAGAGTAGATAACGGGTACAGGTATCTCAAGACCATCCACAACTTTCTCCTGAACAGCTGTAAATACCTCTGGCCAGGGCATAGGAACAGCATTAGCTCCAAGAGCTCTAAACATCGCTATATACACAGGACTCCTCATAACCCTAAATTTTATCCCCTTAAGATCCTTGACAGAGTAAATCGGTCTGACATTGTTAATCATATCCCTAAAACCACCCTCCGCAAACGCAAGACCAACTACATGAATCTTCCTAAGCTGCTTTAACAACAACTCTCCTGCAGGACCATCAAGAACCTTATGAGCCACATGGGCGTTCGGGAACAAAAACGGCATATCCAGAATCATGAAAGCATGAACGAACGTCCCTACAGGGGCATTCGTGATAACTCCAAGATCCATAGTTCCCATTATAAGATTGTTAACCATATCTCGCTCATTACCCAACTGTCCACTCCCATAAAGTCTTACAACATACCTCCCATGAGTATATTCCTTGATCAAATCAGCAAACTTTTTAGCAGTTATGTAGTATGGATCCTTCGGATTGGGAGCTGTAACAAACCCAAGCTTCAGCACTGTGGGAGAAGAAAAACCAGATACAGAGAAACACAAAATGAAGACAAAAGACAGCACCGCCACCAACCACCTAAACCTTCTCATGACAACACCTCCCCATTGGATTCATTTAACCACTTAATTAATACCTTTATTATATCTCAACAAGCAGGGCTGTCAACCCCCTCACTCTTGCACCCGAAAAACCACTAAAGCGATCTTGTAATCCTCCCATGTATGTGATAGGATGGGAAACTGAGAACATCGAGAAGGAGTGTATTATGTCCAAGAAAATCCTGTTAAACGAAGAGGATTTGCCAAAATACTGGTACAATATACTACCTGATATGCCTACTCCTCTTAGCCCTCCACTTAATCCCCAAACCCAGAAACCACTAACACCGAATGATCTAAGAATATTCCCAAAATCCATTATAGAACAAGAAACAAGCAACCAAAGTGAAATCCCTATTCCCGACAGGGTTAGAGAAATATACTCCTTGTGGAGGCCAACGCCTCTTGTCAGAGCCTACAACTTGGAAAAAGCTCTCGGTACACCCGCAAGGATATATTACAAGAATGAATCTGTATCACCAGCCGGGAGTCACAAGCCAAATACAGCGGTAGCTCAAGCATACTACAACAAAAAGGAAGGAGCCAAAACATTAACCACAGAGACAGGTGCAGGACAATGGGGTAGTGCCCTGGCGCTTGCTGGTAGCCTGTTGGGTTTAAAGATAAGAGTGTACATGGTTAAAGTGAGCTACAACCAAAAACCATTCAGAAAATCAATGATGCGCCTGTGGGGAGCCGAGGTGTTCGCTTCCCCAAGCGACAAAACCCGGATAGGAAAACAAGCACTCAAGGAAAACCCAGACAACCCTGGCAGCTTAGGTCTTGCTATAAGCGAAGCCATAGAGGACGCTGTGACCCATGAAAATACAAACTACGCATTAGGCAGTGTGCTCAACCACGTCCTCATGCACCAAACAGTTATAGGATTGGAGGCCAAAAAACAGCTGAAAGCGGTGGGGGATTACCCAGATGTAGTACTTGCACCATGCGGAGGGGGGAGCAACCTGGGCGGCATAAGCCTACCCTTCATGAGAGATAAAATACACGGGAAAAACGTAAAAATAGTTGCCGTTGAACCAGCAAGCTGTCCAACGCTTACAAAGGGAATATTCCACTACGATTTTGCAGACGTAGCCAAAATGACTCCGCTACTGCTTATGTATACATTGGGTCACAGGTTCATGCCCCCAAGCATACATGCAGGAGGGCTAAGATACCACGGAGATGCACCAATACTCAGTCAACTCCGCAAGGATGGACTACTGGATGCTGTTGCATACAAGCAAACTGAAGTTTTCAAAGCAGGCGTTCTATTCGCAAAAACCGAGGGTATAATACCAGCCCCTGAAACATGCCATGCCATAAAAGGTGCCATAGATGAAGCGCTAAAAGCCAAAGAAGAACAAAGGGAAAAGGTGATCCTGTTCAACTTCTCAGGACATGGCCACTTTGACATGGCAGCATATGATGCATTCCTCTCAGGAGATATGGAAAACTACGAATATCCAGAGGAGGGCGTCAAGGAAGCTCTTAACTATCTGCCAGATATAGAAAACCAATGGAAGCCTTGATTTTGGAGGACCTTTTGTATAATATCCAGCAGATAATCCTTGCTTCCATCTTTGAAGGTGGAAGCCAGAAGCCCGAAAGGAGGTTAGATGAACTACTACGAAACACTGTATGTTGTTGAACCAACCCTCAATGAGGAAGAGTTAAAGTCTCTCATGTCAGAATTTGAAGAGTATCTCAAGTCTGAGGGAGCTGAAGTTCTCAAAAGCGAACTGTGGGGAAAAAAGAACCTTGCATATCCCATAAAGAAATTCAAACAGGCATACTACGTACTAATGCACTACAGGGCCAAACCGTCCGCACCAAAATTGCTGGAAAATCGTTTCAGGATAAAAGACCCCGTATTAAGACACATGACAGTACATATGCTCAAGAAGGACATAGAACAATATAAACCCAAAGAGTCAAAGCTAGAGGATCCAAATGGCCAACCTGAATAAAGTGCTCTTGGCAGGCAATCTAACGAAAGATCCAGAGATAAGGTTCACACCCTCAGGACTGGGTATATGCAACTTTACACTGGCAGTTAACACAGTGATTGGGAAGGATGAAAACAACCAACTCAGAACCGAAGTGTTATTTATAGACATAGTGGCTTTCGGCAAGCAGGCAGAAACAGTGGCAAACTACCTTAAAAAGGGGTCCAACGTATTTGTGGACGGCAGGTTAAGGTATAGAACATGGGAAGACTCATCTGGAAATAAGAGAGCTAAACACGAAATAATAATGAATTCCTTTCAGTTTCTAAGTCCTAAGGATAGGGATCAGGAAACCACAAGTGAAGCTGGTCTCGAAGATGAAGATATACCATTCTAAACGGAGGAGGATAAGGTGAACAACGGCAAAAAGAGAATGTACAGATATCCTAAAAAGAAGGTGTGTAATTTCTGCGTCAACAACGTGGAAGAAATAGACTACAAAGACGTTGACACCCTGCTAAAATACACCACAGAAAGATATAAGATTATGGGCAGAAAAATGACAGCAACATGCGCAAGACACCAAAGACAACTGACGAAAGCCATTAAACGGGCAAGGTATATGGCTCTAATACCTTTCACCGTAAGCAGGAAGCTTAAGGGGTAAGATATGAAGGTTATACTGCTTGAAGATATAGAAAAGCTAGGGTACGCTGGAGCTGTCAAAGAGGTAAAGGATGGATATGCTAGGAACTACCTCATACCCAGAGGCAAGGTTCTCCCTGCGACCAAAAAAAATATGAAGCTCATAGAAGATAAACAGAAAGCGATAGCCAGAAAAATCGAAAGGAAATTGAAGGAAGCTGAATCCCTCAGAGAAAAACTGAATGGCGTGAGAATAGAAATAAAAGCAAAGACCGGAGAAAAGGGCAGATTGTTTGGCTCAGTAACAGCCAGTGAAATTTCAGAAGCTCTCAAAGAAAAGGGTATAAACATCAATAGAAAACAGATAAAAACGGAGACGATAAAAAGTATCGGGGAATATGAAATACCCGTGGCCATCTTTAGAGATATAAAAGCCATCGTAAAGTTGAAGGTCATTCCCGTGGATGAGTGACGTTAAAAGATCCTTTCCCCAATCGATTGAGGCAGAGAGAGCCTTGCTATGCTCTCTTGTGCTCGACAGTTCAAAAATACTTGACGTGCTTGAAATTATTGATTCTGGGGACTTTTACGATGAAAGACACTCTATCATCTTTGAGGTTTTAAAACACCTTCATGCGAAAGGGTTTCCGTTCGACTTTGTCATAGTTACCGAAACTTTAAAGGAAAAAGGCGAACTTGAAAAAGTCGGTGGACTAAGCTATCTAACATCCCTATTTGAACACCTACCAGCCCCAGGCAATGCCCGATACTATGCTGAAATTATACATAAGAAAGCTGTGTTGAGAGAACTGATCCACACAGCCAACGAAATAGCAGAGATAGCATACGAGGAACCAGAAGACATAGACATAATCATAGACTTCGCTGAGAAAAGTATCTTTGACATATCTAGCAGAAAATCCACCGGTTATACCTCAGTGGAATCCATGCTGGATGAGACATTGAACTATTTGGAGGCTTTAAGAAAAAGGGATAGTGTGCTAACAGGCATACCAACTGGATTCGCAGATCTTGATGAAAAAACCAGCGGGTTCCAAAGAGGAGATCTTATAATAATAGCCGGCAGACCAAGCATGGGTAAAACTTCTTTAGCCATTAACATAGCCCTAAATGCCTCATTGCAGCACGGGATAAGTACTGGAATATTCAGCCTGGAAATGACATCAAGACAACTCATACTCAGAATGCTCTCATCCGTATCAGGTATAGAATTCTCCAAAATAAGAACTGGGTTCATAAGAAATACCGAATGGGACTCTCTAATCAAAGCCTTGGACAAGCTTAAAAGAACAAGGATATACATAGATGATTCCTCCCTGTCAACGGTCACAGACATAAGAACAAGGCTCAGGAAAATGAAGCTTGAGAAGGAAATAGATATGGCTATTATAGACTACCTCCAACTGATCCAAGGCAACACCACAAAGAACAGAACCCAAGAGTTATCAGAAATATCCAGGGCACTAAAAATATTAGCAAAAGAGATGGACATCCCAATAGTAGCACTATCACAGCTAAATAGGGGAGTAGAACTCAGGGAAGACAAAAGACCTGTTATGGCAGATCTAAGAGACTCTGGGGCCATCGAACAAGATGCTGACCTGATTATGTTTATATACAGAGATGAAGTATACCATAAGAACAAGGAAGAAAACAAAAACATAGCCGAAATAATTATCGGTAAACAAAGAAATGGCCCAATGGGTACAGTAAAACTCGTGTTCCAAAAGGAAACTACCACATTCAAAGACATGGTAAAACCCGACTTCGTTTACACCACCACTACATGAAATACATAGAAGTAAAAGGAGCAAGAGAACACAACCTAAAAAACATAGATGTTAGGATACCAAAATCAAGCCTCACGGTAATCACGGGGCCATCTGGCTCAGGTAAATCTACACTTGCCTTTGATATATTACACGCTGAAGGACAAAGAAACTACATCCAATCATTGAGTGCTTATGCAAGGCAATTTCTAGATAAAATAGACAAACCAAATGTTGATGAAATAAAAGGTCTATCACCAACTATCAGCATTGATCAAAAGCCAATATCAAATAACCCACGTTCCACAGTTGGAACAGTTACAGAGATATATGATTATATGAGGCTGCTCTACGCTCATACAGGAGAAGCATTCTGTTATTCTTGTGGCAGAAGAATAACAAAGCAAACCCCTGAAACAATAATAAACACGCTAATTCAGAACCCCGGTAGAAGAATCCTAATACTTGCACCTGTAGCCCTGAACAGAAAGGGAACATTCAAAAACGAGTTTGAGAAGCTTGCCAAAGAGGGGTTCCTCAGGGTAATTGTAGACAATCAGATGAAATTTCTGGACGAAGATATAGAATTAGACCGCAACAAGAAGCACAATATCTTTCTCGTGGTTGATAGATTGAAAGTGTCAAACAAGTCCAAGCAGCGCATCTCAGAATCCGTGGAATTAGCACTAAAGCTTGGCTCAGGCGTAGTATATGTAAAAGACATAGATAGCAACGAAGAAGAAATATTTTCCGAACACTTCGCATGTCCGTATTGCGGAATAAGTTACAAACCTATAACCCCACAGAGCTTTTCATTCAACTCCCCACTTGGAGCATGTGAAGAGTGTTTCGGAATCGGTGTAAAACACCAACTTGATGTAAAGAAACTTATACCCAACCCAAATCTGTCCCTAAGGGAAGGAGCAATAACCATATGGAACAAACTCAGACATAAGTATTATCAACAACTCCTATTCCGAGTAGCATTGGGATTAGGCATAGACATATACACACCTTTTAACAAACTCCCTAAGAGACACCAAGATATAATACTTCACGGATATACGGAAGAGATAGAACTAAAGTATCCCATGATGGGAAAAACCAAAATAAGATGGGAAGGTGTAATAAAACTCATATCAAAACAATTCTCAGAGACAGAATCCCCAAATGTCAGAAACGATATACTAAACCTGATGAACAACATACCTTGTCCTGCATGCAACGGCATGAGACTAAACAGAGAAAGCCTTTCTGTAAAGCTCCTGAACAAAAACATCATGGAGGTAGCAAATCTATCCATATCCGATTCGTACATCTTCTTCAAAAAGCTGGAGGAAACCCTAGATGAGTTCAGGCTGAACATAGCCTCAAGACTGCTCAAAGAAATAAAAACTCGGCTGAGGTTTCTTATAGACGCTGGCCTCGGATATCTGACCCTAAACAGGGGAGCCTCCACCCTATCAGGAGGCGAATCCCAAAGAATAAGACTAGCAACCCAGGTAGGTAGTAGATTGGAAGGCATAACCTATGTAATGGACGAACCATCCATAGGTCTACACCCAAAGGACACAGACGTACTCATACAGACCCTAAAAAATCTCAGAGACAAAGATAACACCGTAATAGTTGTAGAACACGACGAAATGATTATAAGGGCAGCCGATCACATCATAGACATGGGCCCAGGGGCCGGCAGGGAGGGTGGTAAAATAACAGCCACAGGAACTCCTGAAGAAATAGAAAATAACCCCCGTTCGCTCACTGGACTCTACCTATCAAAAAAACTCGCCATAGAACCCCCACAGCACTATAGAAAACCCCAAAACTTTCTACTGATAAAGGGAGCAAAAGTTCATAACCTCAAAAATATAAACGTAAAGATACCAACCGAATGCTTCGTATGTGTGACCGGCGTTTCAGGATCAGGAAAATCAAGCCTTATTCTGGACTGCTTTTATGAGTACATAGAAGCCGTACTTCACGGGAAAACCCCACCTTCTGACAGATGCGACGGAATAAACCATCTCCATCTAATAGACAAAATCATAAAGATAGACCAAACACCCATAGGAAGAACTCCCCGAAGTAATCCTGCTACCTATACCGGGGTGTTCACAGACATGAGAGAACTGTTCGCAAAGACACAGGATGCAAAAGCAAGAGGATTTACTCCATCAAGATTCAGCTTCAACGTTAAAGGGGGAAGATGTGAAAAGTGTAAAGGAGAAGGTTTAATAAAGATAGAGATGCAATTTCTACCTGATATCTATGTAAAATGCGACCTATGCAAGGGGAAAAGATACAACGACCAAACACTTTCAATCAAATACAATGGGAAAAGTATATACGATGTCCTTGAAATGACAATTAGCCAAGCCTACGAATTTTTCCGCGATATACCAAGGGTAGCTTCCAAACTGAACACCTTAAGAGAGGTCGGACTAGGCTACCTGAAACTTGGCCAGAGCGCGACCACCCTATCCGGCGGAGAGGCCCAGAGGGTGAAAATAGCAAAGCACCTCATACAGCCGCCCACCGGCAAAACCATATACATACTCGATGAACCATCAATAGGCCTTCATATGGACGACATCAAAAAGTTAATCAAGGTGCTAAACCGCCTCGTAGAAAAAGGCAATAGCGTTATCATAATAGAACATAATCTTGACATCATTAAATCTGCAGACTACATAATAGACCTCGGCCCAGAGAGTGGTGACATGGGTGGAGAAGTAGTTGCCTTCGGTTCTCCTAGAGAAATAGTCAACTCCTTTAACACCCACACAACAAAATACCTGAGAAGGATCCTCGGAGGTTAACATGAATCAGCCTATGATAGCAGTTATAGGGTCAGAGATTCCCTCAGAGAGGGGGAAAACAATAGCCTATGAGATGGGAAAACTAATAGCACAGGAAGGCTATATCCTAATATGCGGCGGAAGAGGAGGAATAATGGAAGCAGCCAGCAAGGGAGCCTACGAACATGATGGACTCACTGTAGGGATACTGCCTTCCGACTCAAAGTCAGAAGCAAACCCATATATAAAAATACCAATAAGCACAGGTATGGGATTTGCAAGAAATTACATTATAGTAAACTCAGCAGACCACATAGTAGCTATTGAAGGTAGGTATGGAACGCTAAACGAAATTTCATTTGCCCTGAACCTGGGAAAAGATGTAGTCTGTCTAAAATGTAATTGGAGACTCGAAGGAACAGTCTACGTAACCTCCCCTCAGGAGGCCTTAAGCGAAATAAAAAAGAACCTTGTGTATCGGTAAAGGAAAAGCCAACCAAGGGGTTACACACATTACAATACAAGTATAGTTAGCAGAACTTACCTTTTTGCTTTATTGACAATATTACCAAAGTGCGATATATTCAACTAGAAATAGTGAGGGAGGCTCAGATGGGGATCTGCTTCGTTCTCATCACCAAAAAAACTCCAATCCAAATCTCAGTACAAAGAAAAAAAACTTTCCCCTAAACACCCATGTTCAGAAGAATATTCATCCTAATATCTATAACCATCATGGTTATTCTGCTCTTTGCTATAGGCTCGCTTTTTTTCGTAGCCAACTGGCACGAACTACTAACAGACCTCACAGGTAGAGAAATGCTATTCTCTCTACGCCTTTCTATCACAACATCCATTATAGCTACAGCAATAACAATGCTCGTAAGCATCCCAATAGGGTACAGCCTATCCCGTTTTCCTTTCTTCGGAAGAGACATACTACAGTCCATTATAGACCTCCCCCTTGCCTTTCCAGAACTCCTTCTTGGACTCTGCCTCCTGCTCCTGTTTGGAAACACCGTCCTTGGGAAACTGTTCGCTTCCATCGGGATAAATTTCGTATTCACAAAGCTAGGTGTTATAACAGCCGAATTCTTCACAGCTCTACCCTATGCTATACAGCTCGTTAAAGCCACATTTGATTACATCAACCCCAGATTTGAATTCGTATCAAGAAGCTTAGGCTATTCTGGATTTGAAACATTTTTAAAGATTTCCCTCCCCCTTTCCTCAAGGGGATTAATAGGAGCCATGATAATAGCATTTGCGCGCTCTATAGGAGCGTTTGGCTCCGTGTTAATACTCGCAGGAGGCACATACATGAAAACCGAGACCCTACCAATAGCCCTGTACCTAAACATATCCTACGGAAACATAGGTATGGCAATAGCCAGCGGACTTGTACTTATCGCTGTTTCGTTCGTAGCAATATTCCTCTTCGAGAAGGTGAGCAAGATCCATGGACTTTCTTAGAGTAGAAAACCTTAGCATAATAGTTGGTGACTTTCATCTCAACAACATATCCTTGAACCTCAGAAAGGGTGACTATCTTGCCATCGTAGGCCCAACAGGCGCAGGTAAAACGGTACTTTTGGAAACCATAGTAGGATTTCACAGACCTGTGAGTGGCAAGATAGAACTGGAGGGAAAAAACATAACAGAACTAGACACAGAGGAAAGAAACATAGGGATAGTTTATCAAGACTACGCTCTGTTTCCCCATATGAGTGTCTCAAGCAACATAGCCTACGGCCTGAAAAAAAAGCCAAACCCCACTTATAGCGTTAAAGAAATGGCGAGAATGTTCCATATAGACCACCTGCTTGACAGGAAGCCAGAGTCACTATCAGGCGGGGAAAAACAAAGAGTAGCGCTGGCAAGGGCTCTGATAGTTGAACCCAAGCTCATACTCATGGATGAACCCTTCTCCGCCTTGGATCACCAAACAAAAAGCATGGCACGGCAGATAATAAGAAAAGCCATAAACAACATACACATGACTGTAATTCACGTAACCCATGACATGGAAGATGTGTGGTCGCTGGCCAACAGGATAGCAATCATAGATCATGGCAGAATCTTACAGTCCGGGACAACCAGAGAAGTCGCGTACACACCTAATTCCCAGTTCGTGGCATCGTTCGTCGGCACATTCTTATTTGATGGAACAGTCAAACAAATAAAAAAACTAACCAGTGTTGAGGTTAAAGGTGTGGAGTTCCTAAGCCATGATACTGTGATCAAGGAAAAGACGGTGAACGTAGCGATAAGACCTGAAAATATATTCCTGTTTGGCAGAAAGCCAATGAAAAGCGAATACCGGTTAAACGCTGTCGAAGTAAAAGTTAAAGATATCATCCCACAGGGACACGAATTTCTCATCACATTCGCCAGGGAACCATTCAGCGTAGATCTATGCGTACCCAAATACACTATGTATTACCTGGACATAGACATAGGAAAATCTATCTACCTCTCCGTAAAACCAGAGCATGTAAAGATAGTGGAAAAACACTCCCAAACCACTTGTGCAACATAGTTATTTTTTGATATACTTTTAATATAGATAAAGCTTTAGGGGGTGCAATGTGAAAAAGATCCTTATAGGGATGCTGATGTTTGTATTCATCACCGGAACCGCACTCGCAGGGGAAATGAAAACCTACAGAAACATAGTAAAGCATTTCATACCACCAAACATGGAGTTCTCCATCAAGAAGACAAATAAAGAACAAATAAAAGGTTACGACACACTTAAAGTATCTATAAAGAACAAAACCACAGGGACAGTCATAAATTCCTACATCTGGGTATCCCACAATAAGAAAAGAGTTATTCCTGTGGTTCTGAAAATGAAAGATGGAAAACTCTACAGGGTTCTACCCAAAAACAGTATAGAACATGTAGCCGTTGACGTTAGCTGGTTCACAAAGTTCATTAAGAAATTCCCCAAAAGCATAAACAAGACCTATGGGAACGGTAAAACGGTGGTCTATATGTTCAGCGACCCGTACTGCCCATTTTGCAAAAGGGAATTCAAAACACTCATGTCGCTGGCTAAAGAAAACAAAATAACCCTCCACGTCTTGCCACTCATAATCCACGGAGAACGCTCCGTACAAGCTACTTTGCTCTTCTGGCACTACGAAGCCACAGGTACACTAAAGCAGGCCCTTGACAAGATCGAGGCAGCATCATTCGCGGATGTAGACAAACTCGTGAATGAAAATAAAAAACTCATTAACAACCAACTCAAGAAAAAATACAACAAGCATCTTAGAGACCTTGTAATACTGCTCATGAGTCATAGAATAAATGCCACACCAACGATGTTCGTAATGGAAGGAGATGAAAAAGCCGTTATTATTCAGGGGGTTAATAATCTCTCCAAAGAGATAAAATGAAAAAACTGGGCTTGTTTCTGCTCGGCTTACTCATCTTTCTAACAGCAGGAATACTCGTAACATGGAATGTAATTATACCCCCGCTTGTCGGGGGTATATCCCGCTCAACCATCCTGAAAAAACTAAAAACCATACATAATCTCAGGGTAAACAAACTGGGCAACCCAGTAGTAAAAAGGGACTTTCCCTACGTTATCGTGATCCTTCCACGCATATGGATATCCCAGAACACAAACCTCGTGCGCGCTGAAGACATATCTGACAAGGTATCCATCTTTAAATTCCTGTTCTCAAAAATATTCTCAGGTAAAATGTATCTCGGGGAGATAAACATAAAAAAGCTGTATGCCAGCCTAACAATAAAAACCAAAGACAAAAAACACGATCCATTACACATTCCCCTAATCCCAGCAGACATACATGTATTACAGTCCTCGATTAAGCTAAAAATCAACAACACATCCATAGGATACAGAGGAAATATATCTCTTGCCTACAACCTGTTAAACAAAACGAATATCCTTTCACTCAACGGTACCTTGAATACAAACCACACATCCATAAACGCCACACTCCATAGAAACCATGTTTCGGTTGAATTGCTGGTTAAACTGAGAAAAACATTCCACGGTATAAAAACCATATCCGGCTCACTAACCGCTCACCTACAAGGTAAAATCAAACTCCACCTAAAACTAAACGCTATAACCTACAAGATGTTCAGTGCATCAAATGTATCCGTTGATGGCAGCATTCAAATCTGTAGAAACACATTACAAATGGAGAACCTAACCTTATATTCCGAGAATGGATACAACGTACTCCTGAACGGTAATATTAACACCAGCACACGTTCTTTATCAAACCTGAACGGACAAATAACTACGCCATATTTAGCCATAAACCAACAAGTACTCAACACGATTCATATGATAAAAGTGGAAAGATACCTAAAATGTGCCGAGGTAAAAGTCAAACAACTAAGATTCTCAGGGAAATTCAACAAAAACTTCATAAAATCTGGGACTATCTTGGTAAAAAAAGCAACACTCAGATTCAAAAAGAACGATCCCTGGATAAACACAGAGTATGACACCATAATTGTATCGCCAGGCGAAATAACAGCCCATCTAAACGGATCGCTCGGTGAAATGCAACTAAACAACTCCACCGTCACAATAAACAGGACCAAAGGATATCCATGCAATATGATACTGAGATTCTCAGGTAATCTCACGAAAGAGGCGGAAATCTTCCTCAAGCACAACATATTCTCTAAGAGAGACATAAAACAACTTGGTAACCCCAGCAACCTACATGGAACGCTTAGCGGCACAGCGAAAATAAAAAACTACAGGTGGAAACCGCATCCACCTTTCGATTTCCATATCCACATAGAAATAAGCAAACTAACCCTAAAAGACAATTGGGTACCTGGCAAACACCTCTCTGTAAATGGAAACATAGAGGTGACCAGACTCATCAAAAACGATACTGTCTACCTATATATTGACATGACGAACTTTAAAGCAGAAAGTCTAAGGTCTCACATCAGCACAAATAGCACAAATATCACACTAAAGCCAGAACTGTCCTTCAATTCCACCTTCTCGGGAAAACTGGCAAGGGCAGACGTATCATACTTGGAAGAATCGCTATCCCATAAAGCCATTTTCAGTCCTCAGGGACCCATGAAAATATCAGGTACAATAAATGGCAAACCACACCTCCTATCATTCAACACAACAGCATACACGGCATATGGCAACAATGGAAGGATGCTTCCCATACTACTAAAAATAAAAGGAAATGCAACCAATGATCAAATAACACTCTACAATGCCAACATTGCGATTGGAAATAAAGGCGGACTAAAAGCAACGTGTACACTTAACTTCAAAAGCAACAACTATTCTGGAAGAATTCAGTTAAAGAACTTTAATCTTGACCTACTGAATTCACTAACTCCTGTTTCGCATATCTCTGGATACCTCAACGGGAAAGCCGAATTTCTAATATCAAAAGGCACCATAAAACGAATAAATGGCAACGTAACACTATCCCGTGGAGCAGTTGGGAACTTACAACTAACAAACATATCCACCAACATCAAGTTCAGCAAACACGAAATACTCATCCAACACGGAACAGCAATATCCTCAGACACTCCACTGAAATACCACGGGGAGGTCATACTGACAAAGCCCAGATATGTTACATTTAGGGCTAATGCCCCCTTATTTACTCTAAAAACAACCCATGAAGAAAAAAAGCTTATCACCGCAAAAAGATATCCCAAAAGAACAAAAACCCCAAGAAGCAAGCATAGAACGCTCAATCCAAACATATACATCCCAGCCATAAACGCAGACATTCTGATACACTTCGCGAAGTTCAGGTTTATTAGCAGGAAAGATAGATTCGTACTCAACGACCTCACATTCCACGCTACAAAACAAGGGGGTAACACAAAACTTTCACTAATCTCCAAGGAAACAAACGCGAATATCACTATAAAACAGAGAAAAAACTCATATATAATAGGTAAGATACTGGACAGAAAAATCTTTTCTTTCCTCACAGGCAATAAAATGAAGAACAACATACTCAAAGTAAACTTCAGACTGAGGAGTAAAAAGACAAAGCATATAAGCCTCGAGTCTCTTTACGGTCCAATAGATGCAGAAGCAAAACACGGGGAATTCATAGGTGTACCACCGGTATACAAGATCCTTGCAGTCACAAATATTGTGTCCCTCCTAAGCGGCAAAGTGAACTTTGACAGAAAATTAATATATCACCGTATAACTGCGCCCCTCTACCTAAGAAACGGAGTTTTGAGCACCCAAAAAGACAAAGCAGTTGCTTTTGAAGGAAAAAGCATCTCCATATTCGCATACGGCTCCTACAACATACCAAAAAACTACGCGGATTTTGACGTCACGTTCATCACATTCAGGACCATAAACAGATTGATCTCCTCTATTCCAGTCGTAGGATGGATAATAGGAGGGAAAGAAAAAAGTTTTACTGGACTAAGTTTCCACGTATACGGACACTTAAATGGGAAAATGCATGCCCATCCAATACCATTTAAAAGTGTAGGAAAAGGAATATTGGGTATAATCAAGAGAACATTAACGCTACCATTCCACATTCTAAAATAGACAATGACTCCCAGAATACTAATTGTGGACGACGATGATCAGATGAGAATAGCTTTATCAGCTACCATAAAGCACCTCGGATTTGAGCCCACAGCAGCTTCAGGAGCCAAAGAAGCACTAAAACTGTTGAAAAACAACCAGTACAATGTCATAATCAGCGACTTAAAGATGCCAAAAATGGATGGCATAGAATTCCTGAGAGAAGTAAAGAAGCTTAGCGATACACCATTTATAATGATAACGGCAGTAGGCACAGTAGAATCCGCTGTGGAAGCCATGAAGATAGGAGCGTTTGACTTTATCCTCAAGCCTTTCTCCCAAGAAACGTTGGAGAAAGCTATAAAGCTTGCCATGTCGCACAAACAGCTAACCCGCAAGTTACCAGAGACTCCAGAAACCAGCCAGATAGTGTGCGAAAGCGAGCTAACAAAAAGAATATTCGCACTCGCAGAAAAAGTGGCGAACACAGATGCAACAGTACTTTTGTTGGGAGAAAGCGGGGTAGGTAAAGAGGTAGTGGCAAAATTTATACATAGATTAAGCCCCAGACAAAACAAACCATTCATAGCTCTTAACTGCGCAGCCATACCGGAAAACCTACTTGAGGCGGAGATGTTCGGATATGAAAAAGGGGCATTCTCAGGGGCTATAAAATCACACAAGGGTAAGTTTGAACAGGCACACAAAGGTACCCTCCTTTTAGATGAAATTACAGAGATGCCACAGACGCTCCAGGCAAAACTTTTAAGGGTCATCCAGGAAAAGACCATAGACAGGATAGGCTCAGAAAAACCTATTGAGGTCGATGTAAGAATAATATGCACCACCAATAAAGACGTCAGAAAAGAAATGGAGGAAGGAAGATTTAGAGAGGATCTCTACTATAGGATAAATGTATTCCCAATAAATATCCCCCCGTTGAGGGAAAGAAGGGAAGAGATAGAACCCCTTGCCCTGCACTTCCTTAGGATATACTCCTCAAAATTTAACAAACCCATAAAGAATATATCACCCGAAGCCATAAAGGTATTAAAAGGATACCCATGGCCGGGCAATGTAAGAGAGCTAGAAAATGCCATAGAAAGGGCATGTGTCCTCTGTGACTCCGACACAGTTACACCCTCCGACATATTCCTTCATACGTGACTATTCCTCAGAAGCATCTTGAGAAAATCCATTTCCGGAAGAGGTTTGGAGAACAGGAATCCTTGAACCATCGTACACCTCAAATCCCTAAGAAGGGAAAGCTGCTGCTGGGTTTCAACACCCTCTGCTATCGTTGACATGTTAAGCTTATTTGCAAGATTAATTATGGCATCAACTATAGCAAGCGTTTCAGCATCCTCCGTAAGCTCCCTTATAAATGAGATATCTATTTTCAGAATATCTACTGGCAAAACTTTAAGGTAGGAAAGAGAAGAATAACCTGTCCCGAAATCATCTATGGCAACAGCAACTTGTATATCTTTGAGCCTGAGAAGAGTTTCCCGTGCCCTTTCAAGGTTGTCTATAAACATCCTTTCCACTATCTCCACTGTTAGTAGTGATGGGTCCACACTGTGCTTATCAATAGCCGACAGTATCTCTTTTTCTATACTGCCCATGGAAAAGCTCTGTGGGGAAACGTTAATGGATAATGGTACCACACTAACCCCAAGGCTTCTCCACTTTGTTATATTCATGCAGACCCTTTCAACCAGCCACTTTTCTACGTCAACAATCATATTCGTCTGCTCAAGTACGGGAATAAACTCGGACGGTGGCACAAGACCGCTGTCCCTCCTGTTCCACCTCAACAGTACTTCCGCTCCCCTCAGCTCCCCAGTTAGCGCGTCAAAGTACGGTTGATAGAACAGGGCAAATTCCTCATCTTTTATAGCTCTTGACAACTCAACCCTCACGTTAAACGCTCTTGTTATCTCCTCCCCAAGATCCTTCTGGAAGAAAGCATGTATATTCTCACCGCTCTTACGAGCATAGCTAACAGCCACCTCAGCCTTTGATAACAAGTCTCTCACATCTGTTCCATCATCAGGATAAACAGATATCCCTATATTATAACTCAGCTTCACATCCCTCCCAATGTCAACCTCACTAAAAAGAACCTGCTTAATCTTATTCACTATGCTGAGTATATCCTCCTTAGTTTTAAGGTCCTTTAATAGAACAGCAAACCTATCGCCAACAAGCTTCGCCACCAGATCATAATTCCTCACTGTTTTCCTCAACACCGCCCCTATTTTTCTCAGCACCTTATCACCTTCCTCAAAGCTGAACACCTGGTTGATTTCAGATATACCCGAAGGAGAAACAATAACAACAGCAGCTATAGAGTCCTTAAGCTTCATTTCCTCAAAGAAGCCTGACGCCTGTTCTATAAATGACTTCCTATTGGGTAGATGGGTTACAGGATCAATAGTAGAAAGCCGGTATATCAATTCTTCCAACTTCTTCTCATGGGTTATATCCTTATCAACGGAAACAAAGTACTGAATCTCCCCATTCATAAAAACAGGTGTAATGGTCTTATTCAACCTAAATAGCTCCCCATTCTTAGCTCTATTTACAACTATACTACTAAATACACCCCCAGAAAGTATCGTGCTCCACAAATTCTCATAGAACTGTTTATCATGCACTCCAGACTTGAACACCCTTGGATTCTTACCCAGAATTTCTCCCCTCTTGTATCCCGAAATCTTTTCCACAGCCCTATTTGCGTACACAATGGTTCCATCCTTGTCCGTTATCACAACCCAGTCTGTACCATACTCAAGCACAGAATTAAATACAGACAACCATCTTTCCTTTTCTATGGAGTCGAGCGCAAACGAAATGTCCTGAGCCACTTCCTTAAGCAGGAGATAGACATCTCTATCAAATACAAAGGGTTTGTCTGCAAACACACCCAAAACACCCACAGTTTTTCCTTTCTTTTTGAGAGGTATAAAAGCAGAAGAAGCAAAACCCTTAGCAAGCAAAGGGGCTCTCCAGGAACCCAGGTGGGCATTTCTAATAGTATTATTGTTAATGATTATAGCACCTTTGGAAATACACCTGATCAGGGGATGCATCTCTCGAGAATCAACCTCCCCAGGTAGCGGGAGCCTTTCGGTAAATACTGTACATTTGGTCTCTCCACACACATACTCGGGATATACCTCGCCTTCAGTCTCATCCAGAAGCCACACTCCAGTAGCTTTAAATCGGCTCCCCCCAACAAAGGATTCACATGCAGACTTAAGTATCTCGTCTTCCCTGGAAATGCGAACGATGGCCTGATTTATATTGCTCAGTATGACATACATATCATTTAAGTTCCTCAATGCCTCTTCCTTCTCGTGCTCGGATGTAGAATCTATCCCTACCAGGATCCCAAGACTCCTACCACTGTACCTAACCGTACTTGAAACAACATCAATATACCTAAAGTCACCAGATTTTGTTATAAACTTCGCCTTCGGGTAGAAAGACGTAAAGTTATCCCCACTCAACCTGCGCTCAATAGATTCCCGAACAGTATCTCTGAGATCCTCGCTAATCAACTCCCATACATATCTTTCACTTAACTCCTTAGGGGTATACCCCAGCAGTTCATGAAATACCCTGTTGGCATACACAGGTCTCTCACCATATATCATAACAAGGGCAGGGGACTCCTCTGTCAAAACATTAAGCAATAAACTCTCCTCCTCCAGTTTGTCCCTCAACACCCTTTCCTCGGTTACATCTATAGCAATCCCAAAACCACCACACCCATCAACAAGCTCTAACGTATCCGTATATACGTCAAGATACCTTAAGCTCCCATCCCTCATGTAAAAAGGAGCATGCTTGTAAACCATGGGAGTCCCTTCACACCTAATCCTCTTCTCTGCGACACTTCTTATGCTCTCTCTCTGCTCTTCATCAGCAAAGATATCCCATATATGCATCCCCCTGAGTTCAGACAGACTGTAACCCGTTATCTCCTCATAGGCCCTATTGGCAAACACAATTCTATCACGGTACAGAAAAACACCCGCCGGGAGGTATTGAACCATCCTCTCAAAGAGCTCTTGGTATTTACCTTCTCCCTCCCTCTCCTCAGCAGAGAGTGACCTCACAATATATATGGCCTCAACCACCTTCCCTCTGTTCTCATCAGGCACAACGAGGTGCTTAACACTGATACACACACCATCCCTTCTCCGGAGGCGCGTTTCAAACTCCACATGTTCTCCCCTGGATACACCTTCCCTCAGCCTCACAATGACCCCTCTATCCTCTGGATAAATCACATCCAACAGTAGACGGGGGTTTTTCAGAAATTCACTCTTGGTGTACCCGGTCAGCTCTTCCACACAGTTTCCATTAACAAACCTTAAGTCTTTCAAAATAAAACCGCCCCTGTTTTTCTCAAACCTTACAGCCCATACAACTATACATCCTTGCTTAAACATAAAAAACCCCCTGTATAGAGAAAAACAGAGCTGAAAACAAAGCAAAGTCAAGACGTGCGCTGCAACATAACGAAAATACTATACATAATTTTCCTTAAGTTGGCAAGAAGAACGAAGGTGTTGTTGACATACAACAGTTAAAATATTAGAATTCCCATATTTGAATCTGTAAGGGGTGTATGTTGATGAAAAGCCTGAAAGGTAAAAACAACTACAATGTAGCTATTGCAGGAGCAACAGGAGCTGTTGGACAAACCTTTCTCAAAATCCTAGAAGAAAGAGAATTCCCGGTCGGTGAGCTCAAACTCCTCGCCTCAAAGAGATCCGTCGGCAAAAAGTTGCTGTTTAGGGAAACAGAATACACGGTAGAAGAGCTAACACCAGATTCCTTTAAGGGAATAGATATAGCCTTCTTCAGCGCCGGCTCATCAAGGAGTCGTGAGTTCGCTCCCCATGCTGCCAAGGCAGGAGCAGTAGTCGTAGACAACAGCTCAGCATTTAGAATGGATAAAGATGTTCCATTGGTTGTACCGGAGGTAAATCCCGAAGATGCATTCAAACATCAAGGAATCATAGCAAACCCCAATTGCACAACGATAGTTATGATAGTAGCCCTCAAGCCGCTGTACGACTACTCAAGGGTAAAAAGGGTAATAGTAGCAAGCTACCAAGCAGCCTCCGGAGCAGGAGCCAAAGCCATGCAGGAACTACTGGACCAAACAAAAGCATGGGTCAACGGGAAAGAGATAATAACAAAACAGTTCCCCTACCAACTGCTGTTCAACGTAATACCACACGTTGACGTATTCACAGATAACGGGTATACAAAAGAAGAAATGAAAATGTTTAACGAAACAAGAAAAATGTTGCACGATGACAGGATAAAGGTAACTGCAACCTGTGTCAGAGTACCAGTAATCTCGGCACACTCTGAAGCAATAACCATAGAAACAGAAGAACCTATAGAACCGGAAACTGCAAGGGAATTAATTAGTAATGCCCCCGGTGTTGAAGTATTGGACGAACCCGAACATCTTAAATACCCTATGCCCCTATTTGTGGCAGGCAACGACACATGCTACGTCGGAAGGATAAGGAGGGATATCTCTATGGAAAATGGGCTTTCGTTTTGGGTTGTTGGCGACCAACTGAGGAAAGGTGCAGCATTAAACGCCGTCCAGATAGCAGAACTCCTAATAAGGTAGGTGAGTATGCTTTTACCAACAAGCGTAAGGTATTCCATAAGAATGCTTATAGAGTTAAGAGAAAATGAAGAACCAATGACACTTGCTGAAATATCCAAAAGAATAAACGTCTCCGAAGGCTATCTCAAGCACCTTGCCACAACCCTGGGTAAAGCAGGAATAATATCCTGTAAAAAAGGACCAAGTGGAGGTTGTAAAATAGCAAAAAGAGATACCACGCTTCTGGATCTAATGCGAGTCTTCAACAAAGATCTCACGCTCGCTCCATGCCTTGATGGAGACTACAAATGTACCTTGTACGACAAATGCGAAGCCAGGTACATGTGGAAAAAGGTGCATGACTACATAGATTCCATATTTGAGTCTATAACCCTGGAACAGTTTTAGGTGTATGACTTGTTAACCTTGACAATAAGGTGTTATAAACCTATATTTCCTTGACGAAACATATATAAGGAGGTTTCAATGGCAGAACAGGCAACCTTTACTGAAGAGAATTGGGATACAGAGGTTCTCCAATCCGAAAAACCCGTTCTGGTGGACTTTTGGGCACCATGGTGCGGACCGTGCAGGATGGTAGCCCCTATAGTGGCAGAAATAGCTGATGAGTACAAAGATAAGCTCAAAGTAGGCAAGCTAAACACCGATGAAGAACCAAACATAGCTATAAGGTACGGAATAATGAGTATACCTACGCTGATGATATTCAAAAACGGGGAGGTTGTAGACCAAATAATAGGGGCTGTTCCAAAAGAGTACTTCATACAAAAACTCAACCAAATTCTGGATTAACCATGTATGACGTTATAATAGCAGGCGGAGGACCGGCGGGAGTAACTGCTGGAATATATGCTGCAAGAGGCGGACTAAAGGTTAAGATATGCGAGAAGCAGATATTGGGAGGACAGATTGTCAACTCCTATGAGGTTGAAAACTACCCTGGCTTTGACTCCATCAGTGGAATGGACCTCATGGACAAGATGATCAAACAGGCAGAGAAGTTCAGCGTTGAGTTCAGCTACGAGGGAGTAAACAAAATAGAAAATGGTGATAAAACGAAGACGGTCTTCTTGGACTCAGGGGCTACTATAAAAACCCACACGGTGATCATAGCCACAGGTGCAAGTCCACAAACCATCGGCTGCCCTGGGGAAAAAAGTTTTCTTGGAAAAGGTGTTTCATTCTGCGCCACATGTGATGGCCACTTCTTCAGAGACAAGGTAGTAGCTGTCGTTGGAGGTGGGGACTCAGCTATAAGTGAAGCGCTCTACCTCACAAACCTTGCAAAGAGGGTCTACGTGATCCACAGAAGGGATGCCTTAAGAGCAACGAAGATACTTCAGGACAGAGCCTTTAAAAACGACAAGATAGAATTCATACTTAACAGTGTTGTAAGAGAAATATACGGCTCTCAGCTCGTTGAGGGCATAATCGTGGAGAACGTGAAAAACAGCACCAAAAACAAACTCAAGGTCGACGGGGTTTTTGTGTATGTGGGACTTAAACCAAACACTGATTTCATATCCGATCTCATAGACCTTGACGAGAACGGGTATATAAAAACCAACGAGTCAATGGAAACAAACATTCCAGGTATCTTCGCCGCCGGAGACGTAAGAACAAAGAGCCTACGTCAAGTAGTAACAGCAGCTTCAGATGGAGCCATAGCAGCCGATAGCGCTCAAAAGTTTATAGAGCTCAGTGTAAATCACTGATACCAACCTTCTTGAAGTACCTAAAACCCACACTTATAACCCACAGGCCTATTAATACAAGCACTATCGAGGAGCCTGTGGGCACGTTGAAGAAGTAAGATATGCCTGTTCCCGCCCATATGCTCAGTACAGATGATACAACTCCAGAACCTATTATACACTTATACCCCCTGCACAGATTAGAACCCACAAGGGTGGGCAAAACGAGAAAGGCATTCACAAGGATTATCCCTATCAGCTTAACAGATAACACTATAGTCACTCCGAGCAAAGCCCAAAATATATAGTAGAGAAACTCCGTCTTAACCCCAGCAACCGCAGCCAGCTCCTCGTTGTAGGTAATAAGGTGAAGGTCAGAAAAAAAATACGAGACAAGAAACACACCAACAACGAATATAGCCACCGCCAGATACACATCCGTGAACGTAACGGAAAGTATATTCCCAAACAGAATCCCCAAAAGATTAGCCGAATAGCCTGACGAAAGACTGAGAACAAACACACCAAAAGCCATGGAAAATACAAATATTATATCAATAGCACTATCCTCTGTAAGCCCACCCTTCCTATACATAAAGGCCATAATAAGAGAAGCAAGCACAGCAAAACCAACAGGAATAAATATGGATGCTATACCAAGTATAAAATTGATAGCTATCCCTCCAAATATGGAATGAGCAACACCAACTCCCGCAAATGTCATTTTCCTCATAACGACAAAATAACTCATAACACTCAGTAGGATAGACAGTGTAACACCAACTATAAGCGCTTTTGATAAAATGAGCCAGATCATTTACCTCTCCCGAATATGCACCCTTCACATCTGTTCCTATGCACTATAATCCCCATCTCATCACCGTAAAGCTCTCTTATAAGTGTTGAATAATCTATCCTCTTGGCATAGTCATGACAGTGTAATTTGACATTCAAGCACATAACCCTATCAACATAGTAAGTCACAGCTCCTATATCATGGGTAGCCATAATAATAGTCATACCCTTCTTCTCTTTTAGAGATGAAAGTGTCTCGTACAACTTCGCATTATAAACGACATCCACAGCAGTATTCGGCTCATCCAGAATCAGTATAGAAGGCTCATAAAACATACAGCGGGCTATAGATACTCTCTGTTGCTGACCACCTGAGAGCTCTCTTATATACTTATTAGCCACATCATCCACTCCGAAAACACCAAGCCAATACATAGCTTTATCAACATCGCTCCTGCTGTGCTTCCTAAAAATAGAAAAAGGCTTCAGTTTCTCAATAAGCACCACGTCTATAACCCTCAAAGGCATCGTCCAGTTAACTATTGAATGTTGCGGTAAGTAAGATACCTTCTTATCTTTCCTCCTGATAAAGTCCTGAGGTGGCAAACCATCTATAGAAACACTGCCCTCCGTAGGACTAACCAATCCAAGTATCACTTTCAAAAGGGTCGTCTTTCCAGCGCCGTTGGGACCAAGTATCCCTACAAATTCCCCGTCTTTAACCGTGACAGTTATATCATCCAGTATGTACTTTGAATTGACTTTGACGGTAACACTTTCAAGGCTTATCATGAATAGCCTTCTCAAGCTTCTCCAAGTCGTACTCCAGCAACCCAATATATGAGTCAAGCCCAGGAGTATCTGGATCCCCAAGCGGATTCAAGAATACGACAGCATAATGAAGCATACTGCCAACAGTCTTAGCTACACCTCTATGAAATGCATACAAAACAACGCCGCTTTTGCACCCGCAATTCCTCTCAAGCCTAACAACAGCCCTGAGTGTGGGCTCTCCTCCACCTTTCTCCAAGAGGGAACCGCAGGGCTTGACACCAAAAGACCTGAGATAATAGGAAAAAGCCGGATCAACTTCTACAAAACACTCGTTCCTTAGACGCGAGAAAAATCTCCTGTAACTCACAATAACCTTTCTCAATTTAACTAACATTTTTCTCTCCCTAAGTTCAAAGAAACGACAATTCCCGCTATCTATCCCACATAATGCCCTTGTTATAGCTGGTATGCCCTTCTTTTCCATGAACACCATATCAAGCCATATATGGGGATTAGCCCTTGTTATACCTCCTGCACTCACAGGGTTAATAGGGTCCCTGTACAGGGAAGACAACAACAAAACTTTCTTACCCACAAGCATATCCGAAATACTTCTCAACCAAAACTCAAATCCATAGCCTATACCTACAAACAAACGCGCTTTGACAAGCACCTTCAATTCTTGGGGCGTAGGCGAAAACACATGAGGCATAGCCGAAGGTGGAATAATATAAAAAACACTCACTCTATCACCTGTAACGGAACGTACAATGGACGACAGAAGAAACGTACTTGTAACAACCACCGGTTTACTATACACAACAGATGGAATTATAAACAGCAGCAACACCCATCTGATGATCCTCTTCACAACACACCTTCCAGCATTCTGACAGCCTTCGGCACAATCTCTGAGTTACCTACACACCAGAAAGGTTTGAACTTATCTATAGATATATCGCACTTGAACACGCCCCCATCGGGAAAACACATAACCCCACCAGACTCCTCAAGAATCACCTTACCGGCCGCATAATCAACAATACGGGAGGGTTGGGCATGAACAAGCACATCAAAGGCACCCACAGCGAGATAGCACATGTCCAGTGCAACAGACCCCATGGCTCTAACCCTGTAAAATGAAGAAAAAACAGAACTTAGCGTCTCCCTATCTGTTTCCCTTTTTAACCCTTCCACAACTACCACCTTCAAATCTCTACCTTTATTCCTGATCCTTATCCCATCCATAAAGGCACCTTTTCCACGCTCAGCCCAAAATTCTCTCCCACACGACAAATCTATAACGTATCCAGCCACAATGTCGTCAGTGGAAGGACCATAGCTAACAGCTATAGAAAATGCATAGTATGGGATGCCTCTTTTGGCATTCAAGCTACCATCTATAGGATCCACTATGACGAGAGGAAACTCCGAATCTCCTTTAATACTTCCTGACTCCTCTGTAAGCACGGAACAACCACCAACAGACAGAAGAACAGACTTTGTTATCTCGTCCGCAACGGTATCTATGTAAACAGTAGTATCTCCGAACTTATTCCTCCCAACCCTGCTCTTCGCTTTATCAGTTCCAACGATACCCCTTATACTATCGCTTATCTTTACACCTATATCTCTGAACAGTCTTATCCATTCACTTATTGAACCAACCATTTATCTTCTCCACAACCTCATCAATAAGGCGAGAAGGAGTACTTGCTCCAGCAGTAATACCAACACTATCGGTTCCAGCAAACCACTCCCTCTCCACTTCTTCACTGGTTTCTATATGATAGGAACGAGGACAATACTCCCTACAAATTTCAAACAATCTCCTTGTATTCGCAGAGTTTCTCCCCCCTATTATTATCATAACGTCAGAAACCTTCGCTAGTTCCCGTGCTGAAGCCTGTCTCCTCTCAGTAGCATCACATATCGTATTGAATACCCTCAACTCTTTACACTTCTTAACCAACTCCGAGATCACATCTACAAAGCTTTCCACTGACTGGGTAGTTTGAGAAATAACACCGACCCTCTCTTCTCCCACACGTTCGGCCTCCCGAGGAGAATTAATGACCAGAGCCTCATACCCTGCATAGGCAACATGAGCTCTAACCTCAGGATGATCCTTGTCCCCAACAATAACAACAAAATATCCCTCCTCGTGCAGCTTTCTCGCATAATCCTGAGCCTCCTTAACAAAGGGGCACGTAGCATCTATGCATTCCACGCCCCTTGGAATCCTCCTATATGTGTCAGGAGAAACCCCATGAGAGCGTATCAATACAGGGCCATCTACATCACCGATATCATCAACCACCTTGAGACCCTTCTTTTCATATTCACTAACCACCTGAGGATTATGAATTATCGGGCCTAGAGAATACAGCCTCCCCGCTTTCCTCAACGCAGCATCTGCCATCTTTATAGCTCTCATTACCCCGTAACAGAAACCAGCATTATCGGCCACCCTTATCTCCATCTATCTCCCTCTATAACCTTCTTCACTCGCCTATATACCTCATCCAGCGTGAGCTCTGAGGTATCTATCTCAACTGCACCCTCAGGCTTGACTAGCGGAGCTATCTCCCTTGTCATATCCCTTATATCTCTCTGCCTCACAGATTCCACCAGAGAGGGAGTTACGCTTACCCCGAGCTCTCTTGCTCTCCTCATCGCTCTTATCTCAACGGAAGCAGTTAGAAAAACCTTCACATTCGCCTCTGGAAATATAACACTACCAGCATCCCTTCCATCAATAACATAACGCCCTTTTCCCACCAACACTCCCCTAACCAGAGAGTTTACGTATTCCCTAACACAGGGTATTCTTCCAACCACAGAAGAAAGATAAGAGACCTTCTCATTTCTTATATACCGTTCCATGTCTTTCCCATGATGCAACACTCTAAACCCAGACGACAAATCAATCTCAAGACCGAGCTCATCAAGATCTTTCTTCATCGGGCGCTCACCAAGTAAATACCCAACACTTCTGTACACCGCTCCCGTATCTATACGCACAAAACCATCCCTTTCAGCAAGCATTCTCGATATAGTAGTCTTACCAGATCCCGCAGGACCATCAATCGTCACTATAAAACTCATCTATTTCTTTCTTAAAAAACCTTGCTTCTCTCAGAAAATCAACAATACCCCCTCTATCCCCACACTCCACTAATCCCTTAAGACGCTCAAGGGTGGCAATGAACTCATCCACAGCCTCCACAACGTATTTCCCGTTGGCTATAAATATATCAGCCCACATATGCTCACTAGAGGCAGCTATTCTAACGAAATCCTTAAAACCACCCCCTATGAACTTAAGCCCTTCCTCATTCTTGCGCCTATCTTCAATCAAACCCACAAGGGAATATGAAAGGAGATGGGGCAAGTGACTGATATAAGAGAATATCTTATCGTGTCTCTCAGGACTCATAACCTCAACTTTACTGCCAAGCCGCTCAAACAATGCCTTCACTTTCTTCTCTGCACTCCCAAAATCACCTACGGGGGTAATAATAAAAAAAGCATCCCTAAAGAGGTTCTCTCTCGCTGCACCTGGTCCAAAGCGTTCCACACCCGCTATGGGATGCGCTGGCACCACATGGACCCCTCCTGTATCAATAGATTTCACCGCCTCAACAACATTTCTCTTCGTGCTCCCAACATCCATGACGACAGCACCCCTTTTAGCGCAAGAGATAACCTCCCTCATCACATCCGGTATAGATAGCACAGGCACACTCACCACTACCAAATCACATCCGCCCAGATCATCCATAGAAACAGCGCTGTCAATGATGCCCAACCTCATAGCATCAATGATGTTCGGTTCGCTTACATCTACACCCAGCACAAGTTTAGTTAAGCCTTTCTTCTTCATGTCAATAGCTATGGAACCACCTATCAATCCTACACCGACTATACCAACAACATCAAACACCGATTACTTTCCTCAGCCTGTCTATAAAGATTTCGTTCTCCTCAGGTGTTCCAACCGTTACACGGATATGGTTAGGAAACCCATACCCTTTCATGCTCCTGATTATTACTCCCATTCTTAACAGAGCCTCAGAACATTCATCAGCCTCCATACCAACATCAACAAGAACAAAGTTAGCATAGCTCTTGACATACTCAAGACCCATCGACTTAAAAGAGTTATATAAAAAATCCTTCCCTCTCAAACTAATCTCTACACTCCTCCTGAGGTGCTCTTCATCATCCAGCGCCGCCATAGCGGCAACCTGAGCAATAAGATTAACATTAAAGGGCGGTCTCGTTCTATTCAAAAAATCCACTATCTCCTTTGAAGCTATTCCGTATCCTATTCTCAATCCCGCCAAAGCATAAGCCTTTGAAAACGTTCTCAGTATTATTACATTGGGTCTTTCATACAGATCCAGAATATCAGGATAATCGCCTTCCGCAGCAGCATATTCATGGTACGCCTCATCTATCACTACAAGAGTATCATCAGACACACCGTCAACCACGGAGACAATATCCTCAAGAGATAATATGGTACCCGTCGGATTATTTGGAACATTCAAAAACACTAACCTCGTCTTATCTGTTATGACATCCATCATAGCATCCACATCATAGGCAAAACCCTTCAAAGGGACCTCAACAAGCCTTTTATTGAACGCCATTCCTATTATCCTGTACTCAATAAACGTGGGAAAGCAATACACCACTTCATCATCTTCTCCCGTAGCAAAAGTTCTGTATATCAGCTCTATTATTTCATCAGATCCGTTACCAAATACAAGGTTATCTGGAGAAACACCAAGCTTGGATGAAAGTTTTCTCCTTAAATAATACACATTCCCATCCGGGTACACATTAACCCCGCCTGCAATTTTCCTTATAACTTCCACAACTCTCTCGGATGGCCCCAATGGATTCTCATTTGAAGCAAGCTTAATGGGACGGCTTATGTTATATTCCCTTTCTATCTCTTCAATAGGTTTGCCACCTTCATACGGTTTCAATGCCATTATAAAATCAGCAACCCTCATTATGGTATAACCTCCTGGGATTCAAATATAGACTACTCTGTGCTCCTTCTTAGCCCTGTACAGAGCACTATCCACACGCTCTATCACCGAGCTTCTCGTATCCCCCTCCCTGGCTGACGTAACACCAAACGAGACGGATATATAAAACTCTTCCTTCCTGGCGATGAAAGTGAGAGATAAAACTCTGTCTCTAAGCTTATTGGCCACAGCACAGGCAGACTTGCCCGCAGTTTCAGGCAGAAGAAGGGTAAACTCATCTCCTCCGTACCTGAACAGTTGATCCGTCTCCCTTATATTATCCTTTATTGTTCTGGAAAACTTAACAAGCACCATATCGCCTGTGTTGTGCCCATACCTGTCATTGATCTCCTTAAAGTTATCAAAATCCATCATGATAAGGCTGAAAGGCTTTCCGTACCTATGGAGATTGTACAGGCTTTTGTCTATCGCATCACTCAGCATTTTCCTCGATAGGCAACCCGTCAAAGGATCCTTTGTAGCCAATTCTGCCAAAACCTCTATCCTTTCCTTCTGATGCTCCAGTTCCCTCCTTGCCTGCTCCAGCCTGCTCAACACTTGATTATTTATCCTCCTGAGCTGATCAATTCTCTCCTGAACAACCCGAATAGGCTCAACCCTAACGTCACCCGCGTCAACGTCAAGCCCCTCCATCACCTTCATCTGCTCCACCGTAGAATGTTTCATCCCACTCCTAAGCTCAGATGTAGTCCTATAAGCCTCACTCGTTACCTCTTTAAGCGTCTCCTCAATCTCCCTCGCTGAAGCGTCAGGAAGTTCCACCCGACCATACACAAAGTCTCCCAGTTCATCATAAGCAATTCCCAACGCATCAGCTGTCTCTATAAAGAACTCCAGGTAATTAAATGGGGTAAACGGAACACGGTCTTTTGACATCCTGTATATAGTCTCCCTTACAAGAGACGCAAGCCTCTTTTCATCCATCTTCTAAAATCCTGATAGAATCCGATGTTATAATCCTCCTTGAGAAGCCTTTGCCATTAACAATAAGAAAACCATCATCATCTACATCCACTGCTACTCCAGACACAACCTCACCGTCCGAGCGCACCTCAATCCTCCTCCCAATCACCGTATCATACAGCTTCCACATGCTGAGAATCAAATCCGAATTCCCCCTCTCCAACTCCTCAATAAGGGTTTCCAGATACAGCAAAACAGAGGCCAAAAGCTCAGCTCTATCATAATGCTTACCTGTTTCTATCTTCAGGCTCGTTGCCACATTGCGCAGAGACTCAGGTAATTCCTCCATATTAACATTTATACCAAATCCCACAACAGCACTGCTTATAAGGTGGGCCTCACTCCGAGTTTCTACCAAAACCCCGGCGATCTTCTTACCGTTCAACATAACATCGTTGGGCCATTTTATACCCAACCCCTCCACTCCAAGCTCAGCCACAGCTTTAACTATAGCTACAGCTGTGGCAAATATCAACATTATAGCACTACCTATACTCATATGCCGAGGATAATAAACAACGGAGGCATAAACATTCTTCCCCGGCGGGGATACCCAATGCCTGCCTTTTCTTCCCCTTCCATGGGTCTGCTGGTCTGCTATTATAAGGGTACCGTTCCGTGAAGGATCATCACTTATTTCCCCCGCCTTATCCATTGTGGAGGTAACAGAGGGTAAAAAAACTATTTCCCTCCCAAGGGTAGATGTTTTCAATCTCCTTTTGACCTCGTACGGTATCAATATATCCCTACCCTCCTCAAGCAGTCTATAACCCACACCCCTTTTAGCATGTATCTTGTAGCCCTGTTTTTTCAAGAACTTTATCCTGTTCCACACCGCTATTCTGCTTATGTTCAACCTCTCACATATCCTATCACTGGGTACATACTTGTTCTTATTCTTATACAGCTCTTCCAGTATCACATCGTTCATTTACCTTCCCTCAATGCCTGGTTTAGGAGCTTTATAGCGCAGAATTTTCCACACATTGTGCAGACATCCTTATCAGACGGTAGAGACTTCTCCCTTTCACTCTTCAAAAGCTCCGGGTCTATTGATAGTTCCACCATCCTATCCCACTTCAACCCTTTTCTTGCCCTACTCATCTCTTTATCCCAATCCAGTGCCCCCGGAACACCTTTGGCAATATCAGCAGCATGTGCAGCTATCCTTGTAACCATTACCCCTTCCCTGACGTCATCCGGAAGCGGAAGTCTTATATGCTCAGCCTTAGTAACGTAGCACAAAAAGTCAGCCCCAGAAGCCGCCATGAGGGCACCACCTATGGCACTGGTTATATGATCATAGCCGGGAGCTATATCTGTCACAACAGGACCAAGCACATAGAACGGAGCCCCATCACAGAGAAACTTCTCCATTTTCGCATTGGTCACAATCTGGTCTATCGGAACATGTCCTGGTCCTTCTATCATTGATTGAACCCCTGCCTCCAAGGCTCTCTTATGCAACTCACCAAGAAGGATAAGCTCGTGCACCTGAGCTCTGTCAGTGGCATCAGCAACAGCACCCGGTCTAAATCCATCACCCAGGGAAAGAGTTATGTCGTACTTCTTAGCTATCTCAAGCAATCTATCAAAATTACTGTACAAGGGATTCTGTCTCTCATTATACAACATCCAAACAGACAAAAAAGACCCACCTCTGGAGACTATATCAGCTATCCTTCCTTGCTTTATAAGTCTTTCCAGCGTCTCAAGGGTAACACCTACATGTAGCGTCATGTAATCTATGCCATCACCTGCCTGTTTCTCTATCGTACGGAATATATCTTCCTCGTCCATGTAGACTATGCTACCCTTCTGGGTAGCCACTTCAACAGCTATCTGGTATACAGGCACATTACCCACAGGTATACTGGATTCCTTAAGAATGGCCCTCCTTATACCATCTATATCTCCACCGGTTGAAAGATCCATCACGGTATCTGCTCTTGCTTCTATAGCCGCCCTCAGTTTTGCTAGCTCTTTTTCAACATCTGCAACATCCGAAGAAGTACCTATGTTGGCGTTAACCTTCGTTCTGAGCCCACTCCCCACACCAACGGGTTTCACATCATGTGCAACATTTCTAAGCACCACTATCGTGCCATTCATCACGCCCTCAGCAATGAACTCAACACTCCTGTGCTCCTTCTCTGCAATGTATCTTACCTCCTCCGTGATAACACCAGCACGAGCCGCCTCGACCTGTGTCATTTATTTTCTCCTTTTGAATGTGTAATGCCAGCGCCAATTCCCTTACTCTCAAAAATTATAATCCAACATTCTTGATATTGCAATATTTTTAACATTTGTACAACGAACAACTGAGACGATTCAACTTTCAGAGGCCCTCAACAATATGGCAAGCAACCCATCTCCCACCTATATCTCTTAGCTCAGGTTCACTTTCAGAACACATACTCTTAGCATAAGGACACCTCGGATGAAACCTGCACCCTCTAGGTAGATTTATCGGAGAGGGAATCTCACCCTTAGGCATTATCTTCTCCCTCCTAAGGTTAGGGTCCGGTATCGGAACAGCTCCCATCAGTATCTTGGTATAGGGATGCAAAGGTTCCCTGAATAGATACCTTGTCTCCGCAAGTTCAACAAGCTTACCTAAATACATAACCCCTATCCTATCACACACGTACTTAGCACTGGCAAGATCATGAGTAATAAAAAGATACGTCAGACCAAATTCCTCCTTCACATCCAGCATAAGCTTCAGAATCTGGGATCTCACTGATACATCAAGCATAGCCGTAGGCTCATCAGCAACGATAAATTTTGGATTTGTTATCAGCGCTCTCGCTATCACTACCCTCTGCCTTTGCCCGCCCGATAAGTAGCGTGGATATCTTGTATAAAACTCTTCAGGTGGCGTCAGGTTGAACTTCTCAAACAGGGCCAGTATTTTTTCCTTTCTCTCCTTAGGAGTCCCTATACCGTGAATCTCCAGGGGGTGGTAAACTATCCTACCAACCCTCATATACGGGTTGAGAGAAGCCATTGGATCTTGAAATATTATCTGAAAGTTTCTTCTTGACCTCCGTAGCCTTTCCTTGGACAGCTTTAGTATATCAACACCATCAAACACTATTTCCCCACTAGTAGGTTCAACAAGCCTCAAAACGGCTCTCCCCATTGTCGTTTTTCCACTCCCGGATTCTCCAACTATACCCAGCGTTTCCCCTACCCTTATATAAAAAGAGACATTGTCAACTGCCTTAATCGTGGGACGTTTTCTGGAAAACAAAGCCTTAACCCACGGGATCTTTAATTCAAATTCCTTCCTTAGCCTGCTCACTTTAACAAGTACATTATCCTTCACGGCTAATCACCATACAACCAACATTTTACCCTTCTACTATTAAGCCTAATATCCGGCGGCTCCTCGTTCTTACACCTCTCCTTGGCATACGGACACCTGGGGTAGAATCTACATCCCCTGGGCGGGTTTTTCAAATCCGGCAAACTGCCAGGGATATGTCTTAACTCCATATCATCCAGTTTCACATTGGGAATGGACTTCAGAAGCAACTTCGTATATGGATGCAAAGGTTCATTGTAGAGCTCGTGGACCTCAGCATATTCCACAAGATGTCCTGCATACATTACACCTACCTTTTCCGCAAGCTCTGCAACTATACCCATATCATGCGTTATCAGCATTATGGACATGTCCTTAGTCGCTTTAAGTTTTTTTAACACCTGCATTATCTGCTCCTGCACCACCACATCAAGGGAAGTCGTAGGTTCATCTGCAACCAGCAAGTTTGGCTCAAGAGCTATAGCCACAGCTATCATAACTCTTTGTCTCATACCACCACTAAACTCAAAAGGATAGTTATCAAGCCTCGAGGGATCAACCCCAACAGAGAGCAAAGCATCAGAAGCTATTTTTATCATTTCTTCCCTCTTCATGTCCGGGTAGTGCACCTCAAACAATTCAAAAAAATGATCCCTAATTCTCATTATAGGGTTAAGGGAGGTCATAGGATCCTGAAATATCATTGATACATACCTACCTCTAAGTTTCCTGAGTTCCTCCCTACCAAGTTTAAAGAGGTTTCTCCCTTTAAATACTATTTCCCCCCGTGGTTTCGCGTTCGGTGGCAGAAGGTTCAGCATAGCCATTCCAAGTGTTGACTTACCGCATCCAGACTCACCAACAATACCCACACTTTCTCTATCCCCTATGGTAAGCCGTAGATCCTCTACAGCCCTGACAACCCCGCTCCTTGTGATATAATCTATAGACAGCTCTTTTATTTCAGCCACCGGCATGTCAGCGCTTCTCCCCTATATTCGGATTGAAGTACTCATTCAGACCCTCTGCAAACATGCTGAAGCCAAGCACAATAAGTATAATCGCTACCCCGGGAAAAAATGCCATCCACCAGTCGTTTGAGATCAAAAATTGCTGGCCATTCGCGAGGTCATATCCCCAATCCGGAGTAGGAGGTGTTATACCCAAACCCAAAAAGCTCAAACCCGCCTCAGTCATTATCGCATCGGCAATATTCATTGATAGAACCACAATTATAGACGGTAGAACATTTGGAAGCACATACTCAAATATTATGGTCCTGGTACGCGCGCCTATGGAATAAGCACTTTCAACATACAGTTCAGACTTTATCGTGGTAACTTGACTCCTTATGACTCTGTAGTAGGTCGGTACATAAACAACAGCTATAGAGAGAGAGATATTTATTATACCCGGTCCCAAAACAGCCGCTATGGCAATGGCAAGTATAAGTCCTGGAAAGGTATAGACTGAGTCCATAATCATAGTAACCACTCTGTCAATAGGACCTCCTATATAACCCACTATCAACCCAATAGGAATACCCACAGAAGCTGCTATAAACGTGGCAAGAAATGCTATAATCAACGCCATCCTTGAACCCCACAGAAATCTGCTGAACACATCATATCCCATGTTATCGGTACCCATGATGTGGTGCCAGTTAGGTGGCATAAGTGGAGTTCCAGATGGTTTAACCGGACTATATGGAGCAATAACGGGAGCGAATATAGCTATAAATATAAAGCTGATAAGAAGAATAAACCCGACAAGCGCCATGATACCAGAGGAATCCCCCATTAACTGCCTGACAAATCTAAACAGGCGAGCCGTAAGCATCTGATTGTCGTATCTTTCCATCTATTAATACCTCACCCTCGGATCCAGCCATGCGTTTATTACATCAACAAGAATGCTTATAATAGCAACAAATATGGCGAAAAATACGATTGTACCCTGAATGGCAGGAAAATCCCTTGCATGTATCCTTGACACAAGGTAACTACCTATACCAGGCCAAGAAAACGTAACCTCAGTTAGAACAGCACCACCCAAAAGGAGAGCAAACTGAAGCCCCATTATGGTTAGTATTGGGGGCATAGCGTTCTTCAGGGCGTGCTTGAAAAGCACCTTCTTCTCTTTAACACCTCTTGCCCTTGCAGCAGTTACAAACTGGGATGAAAGGGTAAGAAGCACGTTAGATCTAACCATTCTAACGAATATACTGGATATAACCACCCCAAGGGTTATAGACGGAAGAATGAGATGCTCAAGAGAATCCTTCAAAACGTCCCACTGCCCATTCAGTACAGCATCAATCACATAAAGCCCCGTATACACGTGGTTGGGGGTCATAAACGGAGAAGACTCACCCGAAACAGGCAACCAGTGAAGCCATACACCAAACACAAGCTGAAGCATCAATCCAAACCAGAACACAGGAAATGAATACACAAAAATGGAGTACACCCGTGCAGAAACATCCAGGGGACTACCGAGATGATAGGCTGCATAAGTTCCATAAAATATACCTATTATCACAGCTACTATCATGGAAAATATGGTAAGCTCAAGGGTAGCAGGGAATCTCTGAAGCAATTCCTTAATAACAGGCATGGAGGTTACAGTAGATCTGCCGAAGTTACCTTTCACTATATTGCCGAGGTAATCAACATACTGGACAAGTATAGGCTTATCCAGACCCATCTGATGCTCCATAGCCTTAACCACAGATGGAGGTGCTTTGGGGCCAAGCATGGCAAGCACTGGGTTACCAGGAAGTATCCTCAACACAAAGAAGACTATAGTAAGTATTATAAATATCATTGGAATAGACAGAAGCATCCTCGTAATAATGTACGTCTTCACCCTCTTGAAACCCCCTGTGTGATTTTTTTGAAAAGGAAGGGGAACCCGAACGGGGTTCCCATCTTAAGAAAACATTATTTTTTGTAGAGCAAATAATACCTGAATATCTGAACCGGATCAAGAAGAAGACCTTTAACATCTGGTTTCGCAACCACACGCTGCTTCCCTTGGAACAACGGGACGTAGGGAGCATCCTTAGCCATAATATCCTGAACCTTGTAATAGATCTTTGCTCTTTCAAGTCTGTTGTTTATTTTTCTTGCCTTCAACAGTAGTTCATCAACCTTCTTGTTGGAATAGAAGGAACCCATACCCGGGCTCGCAGAGCTTGCCAAGAATGGCCACATGTAATCATCCGGATCAAAGTAGTCTGGATACCACCCTAACAAGAACATACCCATGATACCCTTGGTCCAATAGTCAATGTATGTAGCCCATTCAGCGGACTTCAGCGAGCACTTCACAAGACCTGTTGCCTCAAGCTGATTCTTTATAGTAAGTGCCAGTGCAGCCTCAGTAGAACCGTAATGACTGGGACTGTACCAAAGAGTTATCTTCAACGGTTTCTTCTTTGAATATCCCAGAGACTTGAGTATCTTGACTGTCTCTTTTGGATTATACTTCGGCATAACCGGCTTATGAGCCCACATACCCTTCGGTATAAGCGTATAGAGAGGCGTCACTTGGGAGTCAAAAACAGTTTTGACTATTTGATTCCTATTGATGGCACATGCAATGGCTTCCCTTATCTTCCTATCGTCAAATGGCTTTTTCTTCACATCAAACACAACCTCTCTTATGAATGGGCTTGAACCAACAAGAGCAATAAATTTCTTGTTCTTCTTAATCTGGGAGAACTGCTGAGGTAGAAGTGTCCTATAGGCTACGTCAATTTCACCATTCAAGAGAGCTATATACAAAGTATTGGCGTTCCTGTAAAGCTTAACAAGTATAATCTTCGTCTTGGCTGGCTTTCCATAGTAATTAGGATTTCTAACGAGCTCCACTTCTTGACCCCTGACCCATTTCTTCACCATGTAAGGACCGCTTGCTACAGGGATGCCATCATAGACCTTCTTCATGGAGTATACCTTCGGATCAACGGGATAGGATACAGTGAAAGCCATTATACTTATAAAGGGAGAAAACGGATACTTCAGATGAACCTTGAATTCCAGACTGTTCACAACACTGACACTCTTGACCACATCAGACAGAAGAAATGACGGATCCTGTTTCAACTTAATAACCCTGTCAATGGAAAATTTGAATACCTTGGCGTTGATCGGGTCACCATTGGAAAACTTGAGCCCCTTCCTCAGATAAAACGTGTAGGTCAACCCGTCCTTTGAGACAGTCCATTTCTTGGCCATACCCGGGATTATCTTGGTCGTACCGGGTACATACTTGACCAAGCCAGCCATAATGTTCTGAAGAATATTACAGGAGAGATAATCATAAGCCTTGGCTGGATCAAGGGAAGAAATCTTGTCTGTAGTACCTATTATTATGTAGCTCTTCTGAGACAAGGCAAGGGCGGGCACAGACATCAACACCATGAGAGCAGTAACCAATAATAGCTTCAAATACCTGGCCATCTAAACCCTCCTTTAAAGAGTTTTTTAGTTTTTCATTATACCACTATATCAATTCATGTGTCAATCAATCGTGAAAACAAACACTATTTTACCTCGTAAACAATGTTACAGAATCCTCCCTCCTTGTTCAAAAACCTCCTATTCACCGGAATAAGTTTCACCCTATTACCTCCGAAAACACCGTTAATGAAGGATTCGAACAAGCCAGGGAACGGACATATGGTTCCTTCAAGTTCTGCCCCACCAACACCCACTGGACAGTACCTACACCTATCCGTCAGAATCCTGATGCTAAACCTTCTACCTCTCTCATCAACTACAAATCCTTTGGAAATGCTGAGCTCCCTATTCAACCTCTCAAGAAGTCCTGCAAACGTAGTGGGTATACTGTCAGGGCGAACCCATTTGAGGTACTCAGCTATGAAATCCCCAGCTCTCCTGGATGCGCTGTTCATCACCGCTTGATTGAGAATACCAAACTCATTGAAACCAGCCATAAAAGTAGCAAAAAGAGAACAGTGCAACCCTAATTCTCTTTCCTTTATCAACTCACCAACATCAAGGTTCATCTATCCCTCCTCAACGCTCTTGACAGATACAAATCAAACAATAAAAACTACTACTTTTTAATACAATGTCAATACGAAACTTATTCCAACCCCCACTAATATTTGACAGAACCCCATCCATTACTTTAAGATTAGAGAAAAAACTTAAGAAGGAGCTATAAACATGCCGGAAAACGTAGAGAAAGAACTCGAAAAACTAGCAATAGGTAAAAAAATCAGAGAACTCAGACACCAAAAAAACATATCCATTCACGAGCTCAGTGAAAAAATAGGTCTCTCCGGAACATTAATATCCCAGATAGAGAATGAGCTTATTTCACCCCCTATCTCTACATTAATGAAGATAGCAAATGCCCTTGACGTAGAGATAGCACACTTCTTCCAAGAGAAAGACACATCACAAAAAATAACCATAGTGCGAAAAAACGAGAGAATTCTCTCTGAAAGAAGAGAGATAAAGGGAAAGGCTAACATAGGGTACACGTATGAACTCCTTGCCCACAAAAAAACCAACAAACACATGGAACCATTCATAGTTACATTTGAACCCAGAGAAAGGAAAGATGTGATAACATTTAAACACAGTGGAGAAGAGTTCCACTTCGTACTTAAAGGCAGGGTGGAAATGGTTACAGAGAATCAAGAACCTATAATCCTTGAGGAAGGGGATGCTTTGTACTTTGAGTCCGATATTGCTCACGGGTTCAGAGCTCTAGATGGGAAACCGGCAAAAACGTTGGCAGTGGTTATACAGAAAACCAATAACTTCAGGGAGTGAACGTGATAGAAATAACATTCCACGGGAGGGGTGGACAAGGAGCCGTCATCGCATCCAAGATCCTTGGATACGCATTCTTCCTTGATGGCAAACACGCTCAAGCGTTTCCCACATTCGGAGCCGAACGCAGAGGAGCACCTGTAACAGCTTTTGTCAGGGTGAACGATAAATTTATCCACTTAAGAAGCCCTATCGTAAATCCAGATTATGTAATAGTGATGGCAGGTAAACTAGCTGAAACGGTTGATGTGACAATGGGTATAAAGGAGGATGGACTTGTCATAATAAACTCAGAAAAACCGGACGATCACTATAGTTTCGAAGAAAAGTGTCGCGCTGTGACCTGCGATGTCAACACTATAGCACTGAAACACAAACTGGGAACGCCCACCATGCCAATAATCAACGCGCCGATTCTGGGCATATTCGCAAAGCTCACAGGCACAGTCTCTATTGAATCCCTGAAAAAAGCTATCCCAAAATTCGTGCCGGTGAAAATCAAACAAAACATAGATGCTCTACAGGAAGCGTACGAAACAGCGTCAATGTAAGGAGGTTTTCTCATGGAAACCGTTGATTACCAAAGTGTTATACCGGTACATGATATAAACCGCATGCCTATCTCCATAACAACAACGGCTGTAAATCTAACAGGCTCCTGGAGATTTGCAAAACCGCAGGCAACGGAGAAGATTTCTCCCTGCAGTGTTGGGTGTCCCGCGAGCACCAACATACCGCGCTATATCTTTCATATCTTAAATGGAGACCTCGAAACGGCGGCACACACGTTAAGAGAGGAAAACCCGTTGCCGGCAATATGCGGCAGGGTCTGTCCACACTTCTGTGAATCACGCTGCAATCGCGCAGAATATGATGGAAGCGTTCAGATACATCAGATAGAACGTTTCGTTGGTGATTATGCCCTGAATATACCCCTTGAAAAACCAAAGAGACTGTTGAACAAACGGATCGCCGTTGTGGGATCGGGTCCAGCTGGCTTAAGCTGTACCTACTTCCTTGCAAGAGAAGGATATAATGTCACCATTTTTGAAAAGGAGCCATTTGCCGGTGGATTGCTTCTTTTCGGCATACCATCCTTCAGGTTGCCACGCGATATAGCCAGGCGGGAGATAGAAAACATACTAGCTTTCGACAACATCGAGATGAAAACCTCACACCCGATTGATCCGCAACGGTTAGAAGCGCTCCTGCAAGACTACGATGCGGTCTTCTTCGCAGCAGGTCTGCAGGCTGAACGGGTTCCGGAAAACATCTCACCGGATAACGAAAGGATACTCTCGGGCTATGAGCTTCTAAAGCGTCTAAACGTAGACGAGACACAGTCCGAAGCACACAAGGGCGAAAGAATAGCCGTCATAGGCGGTGGCAATGTGGCCTTCGATGTTGCGAGAACACTTCTCAGGCTCGGCAGTGAGGTTGATATAATCTACAGACGCACACTCTCAGAGGCACCATCATTCGAAGACGAGAAGCACGAGGGGATCGAAGAGGGCATTACCTTCAAAGAGAAATGGATAATAACAGACGTGGAAAAAACATCCCGTCTAAAGGTCGAGATATCCGAGGTGCTCCGCATAGAAAATGGCAGAGCCATAACAACAAACAGACGATGGTACGACGAGTACGACAGAATTGTGCTCGCCGTAGGGCAAAAGAGAGCCTTCGAAGTGCCCCCTGCTGAAAATCTGTTCACAGGCGGTGACTACGCATACGGCGCAAAAACAGTGGTCGAAGCCATCGCATCGGGTAAACAGAACGCCTACAGGATAATGGCATTTTTAGGAAACGGTGTTAAACCAGAGATCCTACAGGAAAATTTCTTCAGGACACAGAAGGATTACGATCGTTACGAAATTGTTGACTTCGAAAAGATCAACACCTTCTACTTTCCCAAACAGCAGCCACTTGAGCAAGAAAAACTACCCGCAAATACAAGAAGGAGTGGCTTTGATGAGATAAACAGGAAGGCTTCGCTGGAGCAGATACTAGATGAAGCAAGACGCTGCTTCTCATGTGGTGTGTGCAATCTGTGCAAAACCTGCTGGTTTGTATGTCCCGACATCTGTGTTAGCGTGGCCGACAAGGTCAGATTCGATTACGACTACTGCAAGGGATGCGCGCTTTGCAGCGCCGAGTGCCCAAGGGGCGTAATAGACATGGTGGAGGACAAATAAATGAAAGAGATGTTGTTAGGCAGCGAGGCGATAGCAACGGGTGTGAAACTTGCACGCCCGAAGGTGATACCTGCCTATCCTATTACACCTCAGACGCACATAATCGAGGTATTATCCGAAATGATAGATTCCGGCGAGTTGGACGCCACGTTCGTACGTGTTGAGAGCGAACTCTCCGCTGCAGCTGCAGCGCTCGGTGCATCATCAGCAGGCGTGAGAACATTTACGGCAACAAGCTCTCATGGACTGGCGCTGATGCATGAGATACTCCACTGGATAGTAGGAGCAAGGCTTCCTATAGTGCTTGTGAACGCAAACAGGGCAATAGGGTCACCCTGGAACATATGGACAGATCAGTCAGACAGCATGGCTCAAAGGGATCTGGGCTGGTTTCAGGTGTACTGTGAAACGTCTCAGGAGGCGCTTGACACCATCCTGCAGGCTTTCTTGGTTGCTGAAGCATCCCTTTTGCCGTTCATGGTGATGATAGACGGATTCATACTATCTCATACACTGGAGGAGCTGGACATCCCCTCTCAGGAGGAGGCCGATAAATTCCTCCCTGAGTACAAACCGCAGTACTTCCTCGATGTAAAAAATCCGATGAGTTTCGGCAACCCTGCAAGAGGAGACATATTTTACCTGCTCAGAAAAGACATACAGGAAACATTCGAAAAATCCAGGGTGCTCATTGAACACACCCATAAACGTTTCAAAGAGATATTTGGAAGAAGCTACGGTTTTACGGAGGGCTACAGGTTGGACGACGCACAGGTAGTCTTCGCTGTATCAGGCGCTCTAACAGGCACAGTCAGGGTTGCAGTTGACAAACTAAGAAAAGAAGGCATAAGGGCGGGGTTGCTCAAGATACGCTACTTCAGACCATTCCCCGACTGGGAGATAAAGCAGAAGCTCTCAGGTGTGAAAAAGGTCGTAGCACTGAGCCGTTCGGTTAGTTACGGATCTGCGGGTCACATCGCTCAAGAGCTCAAAGCTGCATTCTACAATGAGAAGGAAAGACCTCGCATCTACGACTATATTATAAGCCTCGGCGGCAAAGAGATGTTTGTTGATGATATCATCAATATTGCAAAAAGAACGAATGAGCTGCCGGAAGATAAAATAATCTGGAGAGAAGAGTAAGGAGCCCGTTATGGATTTCAGAAACATAACAAACGTTGAATACTTAAATCAGGGTGATTTCGCCTGTCCGGGTTGCGGCGCAGGACTATCCATGAGACATGCGCTGAAGGTGATGGGTGAAAACACCGTGGTGGTAATACCCGCCTGCTGCTGGTCTATTATAGCCGGCGGTCTACCCACGACAGCGCTTCAAGTGCCGCTTGTGCATGTGCCGTTTGCTGTAGCTGCAGCTGTGGCAAGTGGCGTAAAGAACGCATACAAACAGAAGGGTCAGGGTGATGTAAACGTAATGTGCTGGGCAGGCGACGGCGGAACCTTTGATATAGGCTTGCAGGCTATAAGCGGCGCTGCAGAGAGACGTGAGGATATAATCTACGTCTGCTATGACAACGAAGCCTACATGAATACCGGCATCCAGAGAAGCTCGGCAACACCACCGGGTGCATGGACAACAACTACACCAACAGGCAATCCGCTGATATTTGAGAAAAAGGATATGTTCAGCATAATAGCCGACCATGACGCGGCCTACGTGGCAACAGCCTCAATAGCTTATCCGGACGACTTTTACGCGAAGTTCAAAAAGGCAAAAAACACAAATGGTTTCAGATTCATTCACCTTTTAAGCGCATGTCCGCCAGGATGGAAGATAAACTCTTCGGATTCTTTAAAGATTATGAGACTCGCCGTCGAATCGGGCATGTTTATTTTGATGGAAAAAGAACAGGGAAAAAGCCCAAAGGTAACCTACCGTCCCGAGCGGTTTATAGGTGTAGATGAGTATTTCGCACCCCAAGGCAGGTACAGACACCTGACTAGGGAGACAATTGCCAAGATACAGAGACGCATCGACACGCGCCTGGAAAAACTTGGTTTATAGCATCAGGATCCCCTGTTAGTCCAGCACTCAGGATACTCTCATAATTCCTGTGACTCCAGCATATCCAACCCAATGCCTCATAGGTAAGGTAAAAACTGAACAGACCGGAGGAATTTATCTTTTTCAAATGTATTTCAATGCCTCATAGGTAAGGTAAAAAC